>CAYJFR010000097.1:0-8177 GCA_964369335.1 uncultured Desulfovibrionaceae bacterium
CCTTGGAGTCGCGTAGAGCCTGGCGTGCATACCTATTATAAAGGTGGTAAACCTTTTGAAGCTGAAGAAATTGAAGAAAAGCGTGGTCTTATTCACTCTCGCGCCTTTGGTGGTACAGCTAAATGGCGTACTTGCTATACTTCCGACGGCACAGGGCACTCCGTACTTTTCACCTTAGATAACCGTCTTTTACAGTTGGGTGTGGCAGTACATGACCGCATGCAAGCTGAGGCGCTGATTCATGACGGTGACACCTGTACAGGATGTATCTGCCGCTGTTTGCGCACTGGCGAATTGGTTATGTACCGAGCTAAAGTGACCCTTATCGCCACAGGCGGTTATGGTCGCGTGTATCCTGCTACCACCAACGCCATTATTTGTGACGGTGGCGGTCAGATTACCGCTCTTGAAACTGGCTGCGTACCTATGGGTAATATGGAAGCGGTGCAATTCCACCCCACAGGCACAGTGCCCACAGATATTCTTGTGACAGAAGGTTGCCGCGGCGACGGTGGCACATTGCTTGATGTTAATGAATACCGCTTTATGCCTGATTACGAGCCAGAGAAAGCCGAATTGGCATCGCGTGACGTGGTTTCTCGCCGCATGACCGAGCATATGCGTAAAGGTCTTGGTGTAAAAAGCGCTTATGGCGACCATCTCTGGTTAGATATTCGTCATCTTGGCGAAAAGCATATCACCACAAATTTACGTGAAGTGTATGATATTTCTACAAAATTCCTTGGCGTAAACCCCATCACACAACTTATTCCTGTGCGTCCTACACACCACTATAGTATGGGCGGTGTGCGTACCAATAAAGACGGCGCTGCTTATGGCTTGAAAGGACTTTTTGCCGCTGGCGAAGCCGCGTGTTGGGATATGCACGGCTTTAACCGTCTTGGCGGTAACTCCTTGGCAGAAACCATTGTGGCTGGGCGTATTGTGGGTAAAAAAGTGGTGGAATATCTCCAAGGCTATGAAACCAGCTTTAGCACCGCCGCTGGTGCCGATGCCACACGCCTTGTGGCTGACCGTATTGATGTTATGGTAAATGCACGTAAAGGCAATGAAAATTGCTATGTATTGCGCGCTCTTTTACACAAGACCATGATGGATAATGTGGGTATTTTCCGTAATGGCACTGACCTACAAAAAGCTTGTGATGAGTTACAAGAATTGTTGGCGCGTTCCGAAAATATCGCCCTACAAGGTACTAATTATGGCTTTAATCCTGAGCTTTCCATGGCTTTACGCATACGCGGCATGATTAAGCTTGGTCTTTGTACTGCTTATGGCGCTCTTATGCGTACAGAAAGCCGCGGCGCTCATGCGCGTGAAGACTATCCCGAGCGTAATGACGAAAAATGGTTGAACCGCACCTTGGCGCAGTGGAAAGAAGGGGACACCTTGCCCACGCTTTCCTATGAAGACGCTACACCTTGGTATGAATTGCCTCCCGGAGATCGCGGTTATGGTGGTGGTAAGATTATTACTACCGAGATTGCGGCAGATAAGATGCGCCCTTTTGGCAATGTACAAAGTTAGCTTTGTAAAATAGATTACGAACATTCGGGAGAAATATATCATGGGACGTACACTGCATTTTGAAATTATGCGTTACAATCCGCTGGATCCGCAAAGTACACCACATTTGCAATCCTTTTATTTGGAAGAACACCCTAGCATGACCCTTTTTGTGGCGCTTATGGAATTGCGCGAAAAACAAGACCCTAGCCTGCAATTTGACTTTTGCTGTCGTGCTGGTATTTGTGGTTCATGCGGTATGGTTATTAACGGGCGCCCAGGTCTTGCCTGCTCTACGCAAACACGGGATTTAGACGAACATATTGTTTTGCATCCCTTACCTATATTTAAACTTATTGGCGACCTCTCTGTAGATACGGGCACATGGTTCCGTTCTGTGGGTGCCAAACTTGAAACATGGATTCACACTCAAGAAGCTTTTGACGAAAACGCCATCGAAGACCCCATGACCAACGAGCTTGCCACGCATATTTTTGAGCTTGACCGTTGTATCGAATGTGGTTGCTGTGTGGCGGCTTGCGGTACAGCACGTATGCGTGAAGATTTTCTTGGCGCTACAAGCATTAACCGTATGGCACGCTTTTATGTAGATCCGCGCGATAACCGCACCGAAGCCGATTACTATGAACTTATAGGTAATGACCAAGGTGTCTTTGGTTGTATGGGACTTTTGGCATGTCACGATGTGTGCCCTAAGAAGCTTCCTTTACAAGACCAATTGGGTATCATGCGTCGCATGCTCGTTACAGAATCTGTAAAAGGTATTGTTCCTGAAGCCTTACGTAGCCTCATGTCATGTAAGGGTAACTGTCAACATAAATAAGGAAGATGTATGTCTACTTTCACAAAAGAAGAAGCGTTGGCCTATCACGCTGCGCCTCGCCCTGGTAAAGTCGAAGTTTTACCTACCACACCTTGTGCCAGTCAAAAAGACCTCACATTGGCGTATTCCCCCGGTGTGGCAGAAGCTTGCCGCGCTATCCATGCCGATGAGAGCTTGGTGGATGTGTACACAGGCCGCGCCAACCTTGTGGCTGTGGTTTCCAACGGTACAGCCGTGCTTGGGCTTGGTAATATTGGCCCTAAAGCAGGTAAGCCTGTTATGGAAGGCAAGGGAATTCTCTTCAAAATGTTTGCAGACATTGATGTATATGACATCAACCTTGCTGAAACAGACCCACGTAAGTTTTGCGACATTGTTAAAGCTATGGAGCCTACCTTTGGTGGTATCAACTTAGAAGACATCAAAGCGCCTGAGTGCTTTATTATTGAAAAAACTTTGCGCGAAGAAATGAATATTCCTGTGTTCCATGACGACCAACACGGAACTGCCGTTATTTCTGCCGCAGGTCTTATCAATGCTTGCGAAATCACAGGTCGTAAGCTTGAAAACTGCAAGGTTGTTGTGTCTGGCGCTGGTTCTGCCGCCATTGCTTCTGCCAATCTTTATCTTGAAATGGGCATTAAGCGTGAAAATGTGTATATGTTTGACTCTCGTGGTCTTATTCATCAAGGGCGTACTGACCTTAATGAATACAAACAAGCCTATGCACAAAAAGAAAATTGCACCATGGAAGAAGCCCTTACAGGCGCTGACGTCTTCCTTGGGCTTTCTGTGAAAGATACCTTGACTAAGGACATGGTAAGGAGCATGGCAAAAGAGCCTATTTTATTTGCTTGCGCCAACCCTGACCCAGAAATTTCTTATCCAGACGCTAAAGACGCTGTGCCCGATTGCATTATGGCAACAGGTCGTTCTGATTATCCTAACCAAATTAATAACGTACAGGGCTTCCCCTTCCTCTTCCGTGGTGCTTTAGACACAGGCGCTAGCCAAGTGAATGAAGCCATGAAGATTGCCGCCGCTAAAGCTTTAGCCGCATTGGCAAAAGAACCTGTACCTCAAGAAGTTATTGACGCTTACGGCGGTAAGCCCATGAGCTTTGGGCGTGATTATATCATCCCTACACCGCTTGATGCACGTATTCTTGAATGGGAAACCTTGGCAGTGGCGCAAGCCGCTATGGATTCTGGTATTGCCACCCGTCCCATTACGGACATGGAAGCTTATCGTAAAAGCTTGGTCGAGCGTGTACAAAAATGCCATGCTCGCGCTGACGCTTTGTATAAGAGTTACTTATAAGGAAACACTGATTAAATGCCTTTTTGCCCTCTGACTACGTCAAGTTCGCTTTGTGAAACGCTTATATATGTCTCTATATACCGCGCGCTTCCCAAAACTCACTTTTCTTGTCAGAGAACAAAAATTCTATTTAATCAGTATTTCCTTAATATTATACGGTGTGGGGGGCTTGTTCTCTCACACCGTTTTTCCCCAATATATATGAGCAAAAGCCATGTCACAGCAACATACCTTTCTCTCACATACGCATAGTATGCAGCATATAGGCATTGACGAAGCCGGTCGCGGCTGTCTTGCTGGTCCTGTGGTAGCCGCCGCTGTTCTTTTGCCTGAAGATGTTTGTATTGAGGGTTTGGACGATTCCAAAAAACTGAGCGCCGCCAAAAGAAAAAAACTGGCGCAAGAAATTTTTTTACACGCTCATGTGGGCTTGGGGCTTGTGTGGCAAAAAGACATTGACCGCATTAATATATTGCAAGCCACGTTTCACGCCATGACCAAGGCGCTTTGTTCTCTTTTAGGACGAAATTCACATATTTCTGTGCCTTTTTTGCGTATAGACGGTAATAAAACCATTCCGCCCGCTGTGCTTGAACAGTATGCGCGGCGTTCGTCTTTTATCTCTCCTCAGCAAGAATGTATTATTGGTGGGGATGGGCTTGTACCCTGTATTGGGGCGGCCTCTATTATAGCCAAAACGCACCGTGACCACATTATGCAGCTTTTACACAAACGCTATGCCCAATATGATTTTTTTAAACATAAAGGCTATGGCACTAAAGCACATGTATCTGCCATTATGGAGCACGGCGCCTGCCCTTTACACCGCATGACTTTCGCGCCCCTTTCTACTCTTGATACTAGGCATAAGGCAGACAGCCCAAGCAATAAAAAACAAGAGCAAGGGCTTTTATTATGAGCGTTTGGCGCAAACTTCGCGCACAATGCCAAGCTCTTTTGCCTAAAAAATCGCCTGCTCAACATCTTTCAAAACAAAGTATAGGGCAAGGCGGAGAAAATGCCGCCGCCAGCCATGTACAAAGTCTCGGTATGCGTATTTTATACCGCAACTGGCGCCACGCTTCTTGGGAAGTAGATTTGATTTGTGAAGACAGCGACGGTATTATTTTTGTGGAGGTTAAGACGCGCAAAGCCCAAGGCATGACGTCTCCCCTTGAAAGTATCACAGCAAAAAAACGCGCTACTCTTATAAAAGCCGCTCACTTGTGGCTTGCCGCCCATGAAGCACAAGGCGTTTATGACAAAGCGTGCCGCTTTGCTGTGGCCGCCGTTACCTACACAGAACACCCAATCATAACCTATAAGGTAGAATTTTATGACCACGCCTTCGATCTCTCACATACATCTTCAGGAACAAAGCGTTCAACTCTGGGTGGTGGCAACACCTCTTGGTAATACTGGCGATTTAAGCCCACGCGCCAAAGAAATTCTAGAAAGCGTAGACATTGTTCTGGCGGAGGATACACGCCGTGCAGGGCTTCTTTTTCAGCGTGCCATGCTCAAAGCCCAAAGCTTTATGAGCTTTCACGACCACAATGAAGAAGAACGCTGTAAGGAATTACTGACGCTTTTTGCCCAAGGTAAAACCTGCGCCCTTATTTCCGATGCAGGGACGCCACTTATGGCTGACCCTGGTTTTCGCCTTGTGCGTCTTTGTCGCCAAGAAGGCATAAAGGTGTCTATGGCGCCTGGGCCGTGTGCACCTGTGGCGGCGCTTATGGGTGCTGGCATTGCGCCGCAACCTT
The DNA here is from genome assembly GCA_964369335.1 of uncultured Desulfovibrionaceae bacterium. Taxonomy (GTDB): domain Bacteria; phylum Desulfobacterota; class Desulfovibrionia; order Desulfovibrionales; family Desulfovibrionaceae; genus CAYJAD01. The sequence continues at coordinate 5,458 of CAYJFR010000097.1, forward strand.
TTACCTTTTTTGGTTTTCTTCCTCGAGACGCCGCCGCCCAAGAAAAAGTATTAGCGCCCTTTATTTCTGTGCCAAGCACCTTGGTCTTTTTTGAGCGTAAAGACCGTTTACACACTACCTTAGCTTTAGCGTATTCTTTGTTGGGTTCGCGAGAGCTGTGCATTGCACGTGAGCTGACCAAAACCCATGAAGAATTTATCATCACACGCTTAGAAAATTATGCAGATATTTCGCAAGAGCTCAAGGGAGAAATCACGGTAGTTGTAGGCCCTCCAGAAGGCGAAGAACGTACCTCTGAAGCGGAGGTTATGGCGCTAGTGGCGGAGGAAATGGCTAAAGGCGGTAAACCGCGTGAAGTGAGCCGAAGGGTGCAACACCGTGTGCGCGGTTGGACCAGCAAGGAAATTTATTTATTGCCTAGATAGTGTCGTCAAATAGTAAGAATAATATTTTTATATAGAAAAGAGTAGCTAAAATAGTTCAGCTTTCTGGATTGCTTTGCTTTGCTCGCAATGACTTTTGCTTTTGTGCCAAGTCATTGCGAGGAGCGTAGCGACGAAGCAATCCAGAACTCTCAGTTATTTAGCTATTATTTCCTACTGACAGCCCCTAATATTTTTCATAAAAAAGCCCCACCGTTAAAAACGATGGGGCTTTACTTATTTTAGCATGTCAGAAAAATTATCTGGTGCTATCTATTAAAATCGCTAACATCTGGTGCTGTATTGGGGTTAGTTTGGTTTAAATCCAAAGGATACGCTACTATAATACCTTTACGAGTACCTACACCAAGAGCGCCAGGGTGTGTGTTCATGCCTACTATAAGGTCAAGTACACCGTCGTTATTTAAGTCGCCCACGTCAGAGTTGACTACAGAGCCACGGATACGACGAGTTTTCCACTTAAGACCTAAACCAACACCGTCCCAGAATAAGGCGTGGATTTCACCTTGTGGGAACATACGGTAGTTTTCAAAGATTTGAGCGGCGGTAGATACAGGCTTGTTGATAAGAATAACAGGTTCACCACGATGCTCAAGGTCTACCACGTTTAAGCGCATGGGGGCGTAATATTGGCTTGGAATTTGATATTTTTTATCTACGCCAAGACCTTCAATGCCTTTGTAGTGTACCATACCCACGGAAGAACCGGAGAACTTATCCATAGTTTGGTGCATTCTTTCGCCGCGGGCGCTGTATACAACAAGACGTTCATCAGCGTTGAAAGCTAAAAGCTTGTCGCCGTCGCCTTGTGGGCCAGCAGGCAACCAAGAAAAAGAAAAGACGTTAACGCCAGAAGGCAATTTAACCTTAGAGCCAAGAGTCACAGAACCGCTGGACGTATCAGCCAAGTATACACCTGCGCGGAAAAGCTTAACGCTGTCCCAACCTTGTGCTACAAGGGTAGGTCTGAAGGAAGGTGCCATATTTACAACGTTTAAGAAATAGTAAGCAGGCTTGACATATTCACGTAAAGAACTGCCGTCAAAAGAATAGATAAAGGAAACTGGTCTGTTGTCGTCTTCACCAAAGGTAGAAACTACGAGTTTTTCACCGCGACCAGCAAGAGGGATTTTACGCAAAATAAAAGCTTGGTTGGACATACCGATGGAAACAGAGGCTTTTTCTTGCATGGTGCCGCCATTCCATTCATATATGTAGAGCTTATGGTCGCCAAGAACAGCGATTTCTGTTCTGCCATTACCGCTGAAATCACCTGCTACAAAGTCTACCATATCGTAAGACAATGTGGTACTACGCAAACGAGAGCCGTCTTCGGTGCCAGAACCTTGATAACGGAATTGAGGATTCAAGTAGACGCCTTGTTGTGTGGTTTCGTTGACCACAATACCGGCGTTCATTTGATTTACAGGGCCGCTACTGGGCTGATAAGCAGGCGCGCTTGTGGCACGGGCAGGACGATTGAAAACTTCACGACCATAGCCATCTGCAATGCTTTGTACAGAGCCGATAAGATTTCCTACGGTACTTTGTGAAGTGCGCTTCCACTCCTTACCAGATTTGTCACGCATAGTAACATCTAGTGTTGCGCTGTCGTTGACAATATTTACAGCACCCCAAACCACATAGTCAGCACCTGCGGATTTTTGCATTTGTGCGGCTGCAGATGCGGAGCTGGGAGCTTTGTTTGAGGAAGCTTTAAAAATGTTTACCTGACCTGGCCATTCTAAACGAGAAGAAAGAGTAGAAGGAACCGCTTGACCAAGATAGCCGTAGCCTTGCGGGGCATTTACTGTAAAAGGTAGCACCATGACAGACTTTGCTGCAAAAGCTACACTTGCCCATAGCAAAGTCACCATTGCCACAAGGGCAAAACGAAGTGTTGTTTTCATGAAAATCTCCTTACGGGTCGAGAATTTACTCTCTAGCTCATGACTTATACATTACACAAGCCCTCTTTTGCAAGCATTCCTCTAAGAAGTTTTTTCTGCTAAGAGATAGCAAGGCTATGAAATAATAAAATCTTTCGCTCTTTTTGTGGAAAGTACAAATTCCTCTACGGCTCATTTTACTTAACAGGGTATTTTTTTGTTTTTTGTTATATATATGAAGCTTCCGCATATTTTATATCTGCATAAGGCAGGACATAAGCTTCTCCTTGCCTCAGTTGCATTGTTCTTGTAAGTACTACTAACAAAATACACACTCACCCCCCTTAACTCTAACCATAAGAGACAGTATGCTTCGTTCTTTTCGCAT
>CAYJFR010000098.1:0-8170 GCA_964369335.1 uncultured Desulfovibrionaceae bacterium
CCAGAGGCACAAGCACCTGAGGCACAAGCACCCGCGACAGGGCAATCTCAAGAGTAGCTTTGCAAAAAGAAACATTGTATAAGGGAGTCTCTGGCTCCCTTTTTTTTTACCTGTGAGGTATTGTCATGCAGACAAAGTTTTCCCATAGCCCTTTTGAAACCTTACGGAATGTATATGTGAATGAAGAAAATCCTCCACAAGAAGAAGATACTTCTTGCTCGTGGGGAACTTCAGCTTCTGCTTATGAAGAGCGCTCTTCCCATAAGAAACAGGCTTTTTCCTCGCTCAGTGAACAAGAAGAAGCGCTTTTTTTAGAAGAAATGGCTACTTTGAAAAGTGCACCCCATGCTTTTACCTCACCAGAAGAAAAAAGCGTTTATAGTTTTCGTTCCAAGCTTAGAGAAAATAAAAAGAAGTGCAAAGCACAGCAGAGCGGAGCCACCGTCACAGCTTATGTAGAAGCGCCTACGCGCCTTGTTGACGAAAGTTCTTTTGCCAAGCTAAGGAATGTCACTGTGGGAAAGAAAAAACAGCAAACAGTATTGGCAAAAGCATCTTTACCTAAGAAGGCGAAGCAAAAAGCTACAGCGTCTTTAGAAGAGTCTATGACTATGCAAGACTTACTCGACGGGCAACGTACTGCCGACGCACAGGACCACGCAAGCATGAAGGCTTTTTTCGCGGCTATGAAAGGCGTTGACCCTCTGACCACTAAAGGGCGTGACATTGCCCCTCAGGTGCAACCTTCTTTGTCTGCAGAACGCGTTCAAGACGCTTTTGCGCTTATGATGGAAAGCCAGTTGGAATTTGCTCTAGCCTTGAAAGGTGAATACATTGAAGGGCATGTGGTGGGGCTTGATGAATTAACTATGAATAATTTGCGCGCAGGGGTGTACAGTCCAGAAGCGCACTTGGATTTGCACGGCTTGAATGCTATGCAAGCCTATCAATCCCTAGTGAACTTTTTTAAGCTTTCTTGGTACAAAGGTATGCGTACCGTACTCCTTATTCCTGGGCGCGGGAAAAATTCACCCAATGGTGTAAGCGTGCTTCGTGAAAAAATGCAATTATGGCTCACACAAGACCCTTTTAAACGCGTAGTTTTGGCTTTCTGTACAGCGCAGCCTTTGGACGGCGGTCCCGGTACTTTGTATGTGCTTTTACGTAAATATAAAAAGAAGGGAAAAATCTGTTGGGAGAGACTGCCTTCTGACCCTGACCTATATTAGAAGCTCTAAAAGTCTTTAAGAAATCTTGACAGTGCTTACAATATTCTTCATTACAAGAGGGCGTTTTTACGCAACACGCCATATGGAACATTAGGAGAATTGTATGAAAAAAATCGCGTATCTTAGTTTAGGTGGTCTTGCTTTATCGCTCTTGTTTTCAAGTGTGAGTTTTGCGCGCGACCTCATCATTCTTAATGCATGCGATTTTCCTCTTGCAGCTTTACGCCTTCAAGCCACTGGTGAGGATATAGCGTATAATTTATTAGAACAGCCTTTAGCGCCGCAAGCCGCCATTAAAGTTCGCATGAAAGACGAAGGCCCCACATGGAACCTTACGGCAGTAGATCCCGATAATGGCGCTGTCACCTACGAAAACATCAGTTTTGAAGATATTAATCAGATACATATAAAAGCTGACGGCACAGTAGAAATTTATCGCTAGTGTGAGTACGCTGTTAGGGTATAAGAACAGCGTACTGTGCCGAATGCTCCTCACGGGCTTTGCTTGCATAATTGTGCCACAAGCGCCTTGCCGTGTGTGAAGCATAGTCTTCTGTGTATAGTAAGGACAAGGGCAGTTGAACTACGTCTTGTGTCAGTTCGCTTGTAGTGTCAGAGTCTAGACAGGCTATATGCACATGCTCTTGAGCCAATGGCAGACCTTGAGGTGAAAGAACTTTCTCTAGCGCTTTGGTGTAGCCAGTAAAGTCTCCTTTTGCCACATTACACGCCATAAGCTCGCCGACCACCTTATGCTCACGCATAGCTTCTAAATGCAATAACATAACATGGGCGCTCAAGTTGGGGGTGTCTTGTGCTGTATGATTATGCATTGCCAATGCCGCATATGCTGTTCCTAAATCCTGTGCATATAAAGCTTGTAAATCACTTTGTATGATTGTAGGCACAGCCATATATAAAGCTTTTTCCAATTCCCAAAAGATATTGGCTAATTGTAAGCTCAATATACCCACAACATCTTGCGGCGCGGTATCTTCTTTTTCACTGTCGACGCTATACACGGAAACTTGCATATTCTCTGTGGCTAAAGCTTGTAAGGCTTGTTCTTGCTCGGCGTTGAGTCCTACGCTTAACACATGCACGTGATACATTTTTTCAGAATGATGGTGCTTTTTTAAAGAAAAAATAGCCACAAAAGTGGCTAATGCGGTGTTTTGTTCACACACCAAGAGAATTTGTACAGTATCGTGTTCTTGCATGGATTTGTCCTCAATTTTCAACAGCCTGTTAAGGGCACACAGTGTATAACAGCGTCCGCCACATGTGTGGGGCGCGCTCGCACAATGCCTTGCACAACAGTGTCTGACGTGGCTGTGAGCTGACAAGAAGCGTATTGGGCGTTGACCCCTTTGTATGAGTCTTGCACCCGTGCAGGAGGCGTTTCAGCTTCGTCATGTCCTGTAACGCCATCAAGCACCAAGTCCAGAGAATTTTGCTGAAGTATGGATTGTAAAAAGTGGCTTTGTTGTTCTTCCACCAAGGCGCGAACGCGTGCGGCGCGCTCAAGCTTTGCGGCATGGGGTACTTGTTGTGTGAAATGTGCGGCAGGTGTACCGGGGCGAATGGAATACGGAAATACATGGGCATAGCTTAAGCCAAGCTCGCGCACAAGGTCTAAGGTGGCTAGCACGTCTTCTTCCGTTTCACCGGCAAAGCCCATAAGAATATCTGCGCCTATGCCCATAAGCGGCCACGCTTTGCGTAATTGCTGCACAGCGTCTTGTAAGGCTGTAAGTTTATAATGTCCGCGCCCCATTCTTTTGAGCACTGGCGGTGAGCCGTGCTGTAAAGACAAATGCACATGAGGGCACAATAAGGATGAAGAAGTCAGAATATCAAGACCTTTGGCATTGAGCTGACTGGGTTCTAAGGACGATATGCGCAAGCGTCCTTTACCCTTCCAAGAGGGCGCAAGGTTTTTTTCTAACAATGCCACAAGGTCCCAAAAATCTCTTACAGTATCTGTCTTAGGAAAATCTCGTCCGTAATGGTGCAAATTGATGCCAGAAAGCATGATTTCGCTGTGCCCAGCTTCCAATAAGCGTTGTGCTTCTGTGACAATATCTGCGGCAGGGCGGCTCACGCTTTTTCCACGCACAAGGGGAACAATGCAATAGGTGCAACGGTGCGAGCACCCATCTTGCACTTTAAGCACAGGGCGCGCCCTATGAAAGGCTTTAATAGAAAAACCGTCTTGACCAAAGGGATACACGGTATCTGGAATAGTGAGGGCAGAAGCTACGCTAGCGCAGGGCATGTCTTCCCCTCCCCAATGCTTTGGCGCTTGTAAAAGCCATGCCTTGGCTTGAGGAGGGATAAGCACATCAAAATACGTACTTTGCTCTTGCTGTGAAAACGTCTTTGCCACCAAGGGGGCGGCACAGCCTGTTAATATACGCACGCAAGAGTGGCTGTTGGACACAGCATTAGAAGTCATATCCTCTGCAAGGTCTGCTTGGTGAGACTGCGCCGCATAGTGACGTGATAAACGGTACAAAGCGTGACGCGTGTCTCTTTCACCACGGGCAGTTATAGCACAGGAATTGACTAAAAAAACATGCGGCGATTCTTCAAGACGCACTTCTCTGCCGCCAAGGGCAGTCCAAGCCTCTCGAATGGCCTGACTCTCATATTGGTTGATTTTGCAACCGAGGGTCACTATGTGAAAAGTCCAAAAGGCAGGATGTGACATAGTAAGTAAGAAGTACCGCTTTACTCAGCGACTCTTTTACTCCCTAAAAACTTGATGGATACAATTTCATATGTCACACGGCCGCGCGGAATTTCTACAGTCACTTCGTCGCCTTCTTCTTTGCCAAGCAAAGCCTTGCCCACAGGAGAAAGTACAGAGATGGAACCATTGGCAAAATTTGCTTCGTCAGGTCCAAGCAAGGTAAAAGACTTGAGCTCTTCTGTGTCCACATCTTCCACTTCTACGGTGGCGCCAAAAATGACCTTATCACTTTCTAAGCTGTCCAAATCAATGATTTGAAACAAGCCCATACGTGATTCAATATACGCAATACGCGCTTCGGTCATGCCTTGGCGTTCACGCGCAGCATCATAACCAGCGTTTTCTTTTAAATCGCCTTCTTCACGTGCCTCTTTAATGGCTTGGATAATTTGAGGCCTTTCACTCTTCAAACGCTCTAATTCACTTTCTAGTAGAGCGTAACCTTGTTGGGAAATAGGAATATTCATATTCTTTCCGTCCTTTTATGAAAAAAAGTACGCCTGTTGCCATAACAACAAAGCGTACATATAACGACCTATTTGTAAGCATACTTTATGTATAAATGTCAATGTCGTCAAGAAAAATTTATCGTTGCAAAGTCTTTATAATATGGGTACAAGGAGTACATCGTTTGGTAAACCCCAAACAAGATGTCTTAAAAAGTATCTTTGCAAGTGCAGAGCATATAACTATGTTTAAGTGCAACATAGATACAGCATCGGTTTTATTTCATAATTCACTTATTACCACATGCTTTTTCACGGGACGTTTCATGAAAAAATATTTCCGTCATCTTGGGCCATTGCTCATAGCCTGTATCTTTGCAGGTGCTATGTATCTTTTGTATCAAAAGCTCCAATCATACAGCTTAGAGCAAATTCGTGAATCTTTAGCACAGATTTCCCACTGGCGGCTTTTGGCCTCTGTGGCATTGATGATTTTGAATTATATTATCCTTGTGGGCTATGACTGGCTTGCTCTTCTCGCCATTAATAAACCTCTTTCTTTACAGCGGGTTTCTTTGGTATCCTTCATTGGGCAAACGGTCAGTTATAATTTTGGCGCTTTGCTTGGCGGAACAACAGTACGTTACCGTTTTTACGCCACATGGGGTTTTTCCATTGCTGATATTGTGCGCCTTGTGCTCATGTTGGCTGTGACTTTTTGGGTGGGCGCTTTGGGCTTGTGTGGTCTTGTCTTTATGATTTCTCCGCCCATTATTCCCGAAGAATTTTTGCACGCTTTCCCCATAAAAGACATACGTCTTCTTGGGGTATTTCTCTTTTCTGTAGCCATAGTTTATTTTATCGCCTGTCATTTTGTACGAAAAACCATTACTATTTTCGGCAAAGAATTCTCCTTTCCGCCGCTCAAAGTGGCATTGTTGCAAGCCTTTGTGGCAGGTGTTGACCTTATTGTGGCAGCAGGCTGTATGTATGTGCTCTTTTCTCCAGAACTTGGAGTCTCTTTTGGGCAATTCTTACCAAGTTATCTTATGGCGCAGGTGGCTGTGGTGCTCACACATGTGCCCGGCGGCGTAGGTGTTTTTGAGCTTGTTATTTTGCATCTCACTAACACCCCTAATGAGCAAATGGTCATTGCTGTGGTGCTCTGTTTTAGAATTATTTACTTTATTCTTCCTTTGCTTATGGCGGCTTTGCTTTTGGCTGTGTATGAAATCCGTCAAAATAAAGGCGTTTTGCGCGACGCAGGGCGCTGGCTCTCCGTTCTTTCTCATAGTATTAACGCACGCATAACCTTTTGCATGGGGACGATATTACTTTTGTGTACAGCCTTGCCTGTGTGGCATCGTGGGCATCTTTTCCTTTCCATCAACTGGTCACAGCCTATAGCCATGATCTTACACGGATTGTGTGCTCTTTCAGGCTGTATGTTGCTCTTTTTAGCCTACGGTTTAGAAATACGCCAAGCCAAGGCGTGGAAATATACGCTCTTTTTTGTAGCTCTCGGTATTATTTGCGCCATTCTTAAAGGCATACATCTTTTTGTGGCCATTATGCTCTGTATGCTCCTCTTTTCTATCATTGCAGGTAGGTACCGCTTTTATCGCAAGTCCTTTTTTTGGGAAAACGCCTTTCCTTTGACATGGCTTGCGCCAGCGTGGGTTGTGCTGGCAGCCTGCCTAGGTATGGCGTATTTGTTCAGTGCAGGGCAACCATATTTTTGGTCTTGGGGTGAAGATGTAGGCGCTACTGGAAACTTGCACACCCTTGTCTTTGTCTACGCTCTGCTTATGGCTCTTTGGGTATGGCGTATTGCACGCAGACGTAAGGCTTAATAGGTTTTAATTTTTTGTGAGGGAGGGTGTCAATGTCAAAAATTCTCCCTCCCTCACACCCCTTCCAAAAACGCACTTATAGCGGCACTATTTTCTCTCTATAAAAGTTATTTGACCTCTTCTTGTGGGGCAACTTCTGCTGCCGCATCCATTTCTGAAATAGTGTCTTCTGCCGCTTCAAAAGCTCCTGCCTGAGCCAAACTTGCCGCCACAAAAGCCCCGTCCATCTTGTCAGAAAGGGTGAGCGTGAGGCTTTGAAGAAGTGTGTCCACATCTACAGGCTTGGGAATAATAGTATATGCTCCTGTGAATGCGGTATCTTCTGTATGTTCGTGCGCCGTATCATCACTGGCGAGGATAATTTGTTTGTTGGGGTACAGATTTTTTATTTCTTGTAATAGGGCAAATTTATTGCGTGAAGCCAATTCAAAGCACAGTAATACAAGGTCTGGCGAAGGAGTTGCAGCAAGTTCTTCTAAGGTGCTGGTGGCGCCGTAGGCTGTGCGCACATTGTAGTTTTTCTCTGTGAGTTGTTGTGAAAGTTCTGTAAGATTACTGGCCTGCGTATCTACAAGAAGAATAGTTGTTTGTTCCATATTCTCTCCTTTAAAGTGTGAAGTTATATTATGTATCTTACTTCACGGTATATCGGTTTTGTGGTGCGGTGCGCCTTTGGGTCTTTGCTGTGCTATAGCATAAAAATTATAAATATTAAAGAAAATCATTTTGTTATGTACAAATGAAAGAGAGGCGCAAGAATAAAGGGCTTGTACAGAAAAAAGTTTTTTTCCACACAAGCCCTGTGATTTTTTGGAAGAAGAAAAATTATATTTTTATAAAAAACCCCACCAAAACAGTATTTATTTACGTTTAGGTGGGGAAAATCTGTAAAAACAGACAAAAGTATGAAGTTTTGACTCTTAGTGTGCGCCGCCTACGATACCAGTTGCAGCCACAACAAGTACTATAACTTCAATAAAAGCTATAGTTGCCATAAGCTTATCATTTTCACGGAGGAGATCCATACATAGCTGTATATAACAAACAATAGTAACACCGGCGAGGATAGCAATGCCTATAAAGTTACTGAAATCTCCTTGAGCGAGGAGGTTAATCCATCCCCAGCCCATGGGAACATTGTGTAATTTGTTAAATTCACCGGAGGACATTCCCCATGTTTTAACGAGGTCTTCCACAGGGATATGTGGTGCGGCAAAAGAAAAGCCAAACACATACATAATAAATGTAAGAATAAGCAGGCCTAAACCAATATTAGAAATAATACCTAGCAAGTTTGCATAGCGTATTTGCGTTGGAGAAGCAGCAGTGTCTTTGTTGTCCATTTCCATAGTAAACTCCTTAATAGGCTTTTATTTAGCTTGTAATCGGATTTTGCATGGTGGGTGCTGTGCTCGATGTTTCGGAGACAGCAGCAGGCTCTTGAACAGCTTGAGAAGAGGTGTAACCCTTCCAAAGCGCTTGAGCACCAGCAAATAAGAGTACGCTAATAACGAGTATGCGGATGAATTTGGGATTAGCCAAAGCAAGAAGACGCACACCTACCACAGAACCAGCCATAAGACCTACAATGGAAGGCACGGCGATCATAGGAATAACAGCGCCTTGATTAAGGTATACCCAAGCCGCAGAGGTGTCTGCAATGGAAAGCAAGAACTTAGAGGTACCTACGGAAATCTTTAAGGGCACACCCATAAGTAAGTTCAGTACAGGAACGTTAGCCCAACCAGCACCAAGACCAAACATACCTGCCATAAGTCCGATGGCGATAAAGAGCAACATGCCTTGTAAGGTGCGGTGAGTTTTCCAGGTGATGACTTCGCCTGTGCTTGGCTCAACAAATATGCCTTGCATACCAAAAGCTACGCT
>CAYJFR010000099.1:0-8153 GCA_964369335.1 uncultured Desulfovibrionaceae bacterium
AGCCTATATTTTCGCGTAAAGCGCGAGCATCTTCCACGCTGTTATTGGACGCACCGTCAATTTCTGTCACATCCACATGATTGCCCTTGGTAACCATAAGGCAATTACTGCATGTATTGCACGGCTCTGCTGTGGGAGCGTGTACGCAATTCAATGCTTTGGCAAGAATGCGGGCTATGGTGGTTTTTCCCACACCGCGCGTGCCGCTCAAAAGATATGCAGGCGCCACACGATCTTCAGCCGCGGCGCGAGAAAGCACCGTGGTGATCATGTCTTGTCCTGTAACCTCGGCAAAGGTTTGAGGGCGATAATGTGCGGCAAGGGATGCGTGTTTCATAATATAGTAAAAAGGAAGCCAAAATACTACATTTTGGCTTCCCAAGATGTTTTAGAAACTGTATCTGCTGAGCCAGCGTTCATACTTGGCATTTTCGCCTTTTACGATGGCAAAGTATTCTTTTTGCAAATGGCTTGTAGTACAGCCAGCTTTGCCTGCACCAATGACGCGATTATCCACAGAGCGTATGGGGGTGATTTCTGCCGCTGTGCCTGTGAAGAAGGCTTCATCAGCAATATAGAGCTCATCGCGAGTGAAAATTTGTTCTTGAACAGTGTAGCCTAAAGTACGCGCAAGTTCTACTATGGTGTCACGGGTAATGCCGCCAAGAATGGAAGTGAGCGGAGTGGTTTTAATAACGCCGTCACGCACGATGAAAATATTTTCGCCTGTGGCTTCGGAGACAAAACCATTGGTGTCGAGCATGAGAGCTTCGTCATAACCGTCTTTGACAGCTTCCATTTTGGCAAGTACAGAGTTGACATAGTTGCCAGAAGTTTTAGCCTTGGTCATCATGGCGTTGACATGGTGACGAGTAAAGGTAGAGGTTTTAATGTTAATGCCATTGGCAAGAGCTTCTGGCCCAAGATAGGCGCCCCAAGGCCAAACGGCAATGATGGTTTGAATGGGGTTTGATTTGGGGTGAATGCCCATTTCTCCGGCGCCCACAAAGCTTAGGGGGCGGATATAGCCTTGAGAAAGTTTGTTGACTTTAAGGGTTTCAATGATGGCATTATAAATGGTTTCGTGGCTGTGAGGAATTTCTAAGCCCAAAATTTTCATGGAGTTGAAAAGGCGTGTGACGTGTTCATCAAGGCGAAACACTGAGGAAGTACCGTCGGCACATTCATAGGTACGGATACCTTCAAAAACGCCTGTGCCATAGTGTAAAACGTGAGAAAGAACATGTACATTAGCGTCAGCCCAAGGAACTAACTTGCCGTCAAACCAAATAAACTCTGTTGTTTGCATGGGAATACCTCATTAGCGAAGAACGTTTTTTTCATATTGCAACTTGTTTTTGCAAACGGTGAGAATAGAGTAATTGAGCGTGAAAGGCAAGCCTTTTCAGCCTTTTCAAATTGTTGAGATGCGTTCTAAATAATTATGAGATAGCTTTTAATATATCAAAGTAAGCGCTCTTGAAATTCGTACACGAGAAAGCTATGTTTGCACACGATACACGAGAAAATTTTTATATATAACAGTTTGCGAGGAGTGTTTTTATGTATATAGGAATAGATGTGGGAGGAACGCACACTGACGCCGTGCTTTGTCATGCTCATGCTGTATTGGCATACGCTAAGGTAAAAACACATGCCGCCCAAGTGGCCTTGTCTGTGCGTCACGTCTTGCAAGCTTTACAAGATACTTTGGCGCGTACTGCTCCTGAAATTTCTTTTGCACAGGTGCAAAGAGTGACGCTGTCTACCACTTTGGGACTGAATGCTATGGTACAAGGCAAGGCCGCTCCTGTGGGACTTATATACAGTGCTGGTTCTGGCATGGACCCACAGCGTTTTTTGCAACATTCTGTTATGAATGCTTATGCGCATAGGGTAGAGGGCGGTCTTGACCATCGTGGTAGTGAGGTCACGCCTTTATGTTTGACAGGTTTGGCAGAAGTTATAAAAAACTGGCAAGAGCAGGGTGTGGAGTCTTTTGCCATTGCGGGCAAGTTTTCTGTGCGTAATAGTATTCATGAGAAAAAAATCGCCGCTGAATTGGTGCGCCTTGGCATTGCAGAAAATCAGATAACGCTGGCACACACTCTTTCAGGGCAGTTGAATTTTCCGCGGCGTATGGCAGCGGCCTATATGAATGCTACCATACAAAAGGTACAGCAAGACCTTTTAGAGGCTGTGCAGGACAGTGTGCGCGCTTTTTCTTTACACGCACCTTTGTATTTGTTGAAAGCTGACGGCGGCGCTATTCCTTTTGAAGCCGCCTATGCCTGCCCACTTTATACGGTGCTTTCTGGCCCAGCCGCCAGCGTTATGGGAGCTATGGTTTCTTTTGTTTTTGCCGAAGAATTTTTGCAACAAGGTCAAGACGCGCTATTGATAGATGTGGGTGGAACCACTACGGACATTGCTGTGTATGCGGCGGGTTTGCCTGTACTAGACGCGCAGGGAATGTCAATAACCGTGCCGCGCCTGTCTAAGGAGGGTGCGCAAGAGCGTTTATTAACCCCCATACGTTCCTTGGCGACGCATTCTCTCAGCCTTGGGGGAGATTCCCCCCTTTGCGTAGAGCAAGGGCAAGTGTCACTTTCTTCTGCGCGCCAAGGGGCGGCTATGGCTTTTGGTGGAGCTGTACCCACCTTGGCAGATGCGCTTATGGTGCTTGATGCATCTGTGCAAGAAAGCGATGCAGAATTTATGGCGGCTCCACAAAGAGCACGTCAAGGTGTGAGCGTTTTGGCTACGGAGCAGGGTATGGAATGTGAAGAATTTGCAAAGTGCGCTGTACAAGAAGCTTGTGTGCGTATTTGCCAAGGCATAGAAAATTTATTGACGCGTCTTGCTGAGCAACCTGTATATACTTTGGCGCAATTACTTCATGGCTACGAGATTCAGCCCACTTCTTTGTGTCTTGTGGGTGGGCCAGCGTCTTTATTGCATTCATGGCTTGCGCCCTATGTAGAACAGCGTTTGGGTATACAAGTGCATGTGCCTGAGCAAAGTAACTATGCTAATGCTTTGGGGGCGGCTTTGACCTTACCTACGGCGCATGTGGAGCTTTTGGCTGATACTTTGCAAGGCTTTTGGCACATACCTACTTTAGCTTTGCAAGGAACTATAGATAAGAAATTTACTTTGGATGATGCCATAGCTCTTGCTAAAAAAGCTTTACAAGAGGCGACACAAGAGACTGTGCAAGGGGCGCATATGGATGTCATTGAAGCGGAAAGCTTTGCCACTTTGGATATGTCGGGACGCGGGGGCAAGGATATTCGCGTGGTGTGTCAGTGGCGTCCTGGTATAGTAGCTCATTAAGCTGAGGTCTTTTTTTATGGGGGAGGGAAAAGCTTTTGCTTTTGGGTCGATATCCCTTTTCAATACGTGCTTCTATAAGGAATTCTGTTGTATGTTACAAAAAAAAGGTTTCCTAACTTTGCTTTTTACTGTGCTTATGGCATTTGTTACGGTGAATATTTCCATGGCGGCCACCTCTGTCACACAAAGCACAGGCGCGCAGGATTCAGGGGTGAAGGGTATTCCCTCTCTGCCCGGAACAGAAATTTCACCGCAAGAGATGCAAAAGCACTTTCCTGCTCCTTTGGGTGGCAGTGCGCCGGCTTTGCCCTTTCTTCCTGACGCGGCCCCCTTAATGCCTGCTTTACCGCTGAACAATGCGGACTCTGAAAACAAGCAAGAAAAAAATGCAGAGAATAGCGTTCCGTCGGTGACAATACCTACGCCGCCTGTGCTATCTCCTGCCACGACGCCGTCGGGACAGAGTGCAGAGCAAAGGCAAGCGCAGAAAAATCTTTTGCAAGAGCATCTTACCCGCGCTTTGGGTACAGGCAACGCTTCTACAGGTTCATCGGAAGAAAGTCCTTTGGGCAAGGCGGTTATATCCACAGCGCCTAAACCTACAGGCTTTCCTGCTTTAGAGGTTATGCTGGGGCAAATGGTTATGGCCGGCTTTACGGGCTCAGAGCTTGAAACGCAATCGCCTATTGTTTTGCTTATTAAGTCGGGAAAGGTTGGCGGAATTTTCTTAGAACCTCAAGCGCATAAAGTTTCTAACGCGCAGACTCAACCCTTACTTGCCATGGCGCAAAGTGGGCTTTCGGCACAAGTGAGCGCTGAAAAATTGGCACAAGTGGGCTTGTCGGGCAATATAGTTTCTCCATCGCAAACGCGACAGCTTATAGCACTTTTGCAAAGCTATGTACCGCAAAATGTGCCGCCTTTGTGGATAGCGGTAGAGCAAGAGGGCGGCGCTGTGCAAACTTTGCGTAAAGATTTGGGCTTTGAGGGCTTGGCGTCTGCGGCGCATCTTGGGCAAGGTTCGGTGGAAAATACAGAAATTGCCGCGCGGCGGGCTGGCTTGGAAATGGGCGGTCTGGGAATCAATTTTGCTTTTGGCCCTGCCGCTGATGTGAATGTGAACCCTCTGAGTGAAAGCATTGGGACGCGTTTTCGTTCTTTCAATGTGGACGCACAGCGCGTAGCAACGCATGTTATGGCCTTTGGGCGTGGACTTTTGGCGGCAAAGGTCTTGCCTTGCTTGCGTAATTTTCCAGGCACTGGCTCATATGTACGCGGTTTTGCGCTTCCTGTGTCTGGCGCCAGCGGTGCAAACAATATTTTAGAAAGTATACCAGATATTTCTGGTACGTGGCAACAGCGTGAATTGACACCGTATAGAGAAAGCGTTGCGCAAAATTTAGGGCTTGTGCAACAACATGGGCAAAGTAATCCTCTTTGGGGTATTCAGCCAGCCCTTGTATATCATCGTGTGCTTGATGCTTTGCGCCCTGTGCCGCTGTCTCCCGCAGCGCTTACGGGAATTTTGCGTACCAAATGGGCTTTTCAAGGGCTTATTGTGTCGCAGGATTTGGGCGCATTACAGCCTTTCTTTTCTTTAGAAGACAGTATATTGCATTCTGTGCAGTCGGGTGTGGATATTTTGCTTGTGACGCAACCGCCAACGCTGGTAAATCCTGCCCAATCGCCCTTGGCAGGTTTGGGTGGCTTGTCCTCCTTAGCTGGTCTTGTGGGAGGGGATGGGGTAGATATGGAGCAGTTGGCAGGCATGTTAGATAGTGGTACACTGAATAACACGAAGCAGGGTGAGGCAGAGCTTGATGAATCTGCCTTGATAGAAATGTTTTTGAATAATGGGGCGGGTAAATTGCTTCCCGGTGGTTTAGGGGGCTTGCCCGGCTTTGGCGCTCAAGTGAAAGCAAAACTGTTGACAGGCATTGCCAGCCAAGCAGAATTGGTTTTTGCAACCTTATTAAAACTTGTGCAAACGGGGCGTATTTCTGAGGCGCGCGTGCGTGAGTCTTGGTTGCGTATTATGGAAGCCAAAAGACAGCTTGGTCTGAGCGCGCTGTAAATATAACTACTGTATTTTAAAAAGGATATTCTATGTCATTATTACAATGCTGGCATTGTGGGCGAGATATGTCTGCCACACATAAGGCTTGCCCTTATTGCGGTAGAAAAATCAGCTTTTGGCGTGATACCAAGAGATTTATTGAACAAAGTTCTTTGACTTCGCTGAAAAACAGCATAGAGCAAAGCCGTGTACGTCAAGCTTTCCTTGCTGTGGTGGTGCTGTTTTTGTTGGGAACTACATGGTATTTGCGTATGAGTAGTGGTGAGCGTTGGCCTTTGTATTTTACGGTGGTAGCTTCTGCGCCTATCATGGTGTGGCTGTTGCAACTTGCCTATAAAAGTGCTGTGCCTGAAGAAGAAAGCGAGCCTGAAAGCGCTAAGACTTCCGAAGAATCTCCAGACCAAAAGTTTTGGCGCGGATAAGAGGATTATATGCAAAGACGTCAACTTTTACGCGCTTTGGCTGCTTGTGGTTCTTTAGGGGCGCTGCATATGCTTACGGCGTCTTTGCCCTTTGTTTCTTTACATACTACTGTGCAGGCGGCACAAATTCTGCCAGAACAGCATTATGACCGCTATGTAGATCATATTTCTGCCATACCTATTCTTGCTTTTCATCGTGTGCATGATGAGCCGCGCTTTCCTGAAGATATTTCTAGCCAGCAGTTGGCGGCAGTGTTGGCGCATGCGTGGTCTTTGGGCTATCGTCCTGTAAATATGAGCGATATTATGCTTGCTAGAGTGGATTCCGTAGTGCCTAAAGGCTTTAAACCCTTGGGTATTACCAGCGACGGCGCTCACCCTAGTATGATATTTTCCACCACAACGGCGCCTCAAGGTACGGATAAAGGGCCTCTTGTCAATGCGCAATCCTTTGTAGAAATTTTTGCCAACTCTTTGCAAAATATAGCTCTACCTCGCGCCACGCTTTTTTTGAGTATTCCCAAGGGCAAAAAGGGTAGTGGCTATTTTGGCTCTGTCATGCCTTTGAAGGATATTGCAGACGCTTTGCAGGTTATGCCGCATATAGAATTTGGCTATCAAACAAAGTTCTATACAGCTCTTGGCGGTGTAGATGGCCCTACCATGCGGAAAATTATGGAATTTCAAATGGAAGAATTGTATAAAGAACATATGTTTGAGCGTGTGGCGCGTATTATGTCTTATCCGTACAGCGCTCGTCCCACCGAGGCGGGATTGATGGCCTTACGAGATTTACAATTTATGGGCGGCGTGTTGACCTATCCAGGAGTAGGGGAGGCACATCACACAGAAGTTCCACAATGTTTGTATGACGGCAAGCTTATGATGGACTCTTTTTATGTGCCGCGTGTGGCTGTGGGCTCGCATGTATACGCCCCCGGCACTAAGCCTCTTAAAAATCCACCCATTGACCCCATTGAAGATTTTACCAAGGATGTTGTGCGGGCTATTGCTAAGACCTATGTCAGTAGAGGCTAAAAACATCCCCTAATAGGCTGGTATTGTTGATTGCCCTTTCTTTCTCCATGATAAAGCCTATGACCTTGATATGCTTACGCTGATGTAAATGTGATATTTACAATATAGTTATATATCTTGCATTGAGAAAGGCTCTTTTGTATACTGAGTAGAATTATAAAACCTATTTCTAGGTAAACGAGGGACTTTTTCAGTATTTTCTGAGTAACGAGAAAAATGTCATATTTGATGAGAAAGGGTGAGTTTTACGTAGTATGAAATGTAAACAATATCTACAAAATTATAGTGCAAGTTTTATTTTTATTGTCTTTATAGCATGTTCTATGCTTTTTTCAGCCATTTGGGCTCAAGCCAAACAAGTTCCATCTACCTCTTTGGATTTTTCTTTTTTTGAAAAGGGCGCAGGCGACCCTGTGTTGCTGGTTATTGGTGGTATTCAAGGAGATGAGCCTGGAGGATTTTCAGCGGCAACACTTATTGCAACACGCTATAAAGCCACAAAAGGGACTATTTGGGTGGTGCCCAATTTGAATTTTCCGAGTATTATTCAACGCTCGCGCGGTGTTCATGGGGATATGAACAGAAAATTTGCCGACTTAGACAGTAAAGACCCTCAATATCAAATTGTTTCGCGTATTCAAGAAATTATTCGAGACCCGCGGGTGTGTATGGTGCTGAATTTGCACGACGGAAGCGGATATTATAGAGAAACACACATTGACAAATGGCATAACCCTAAGCGTTGGGGGCAGTCGGTTATTATTGACCAGGAGCTTATGCCTACCATGGATGTTCCTGCACCCTATGAACGCGCGGATGACTTAGTGAATTTACATAAGGCGGCGGCTTTTGTGAGTGCGGCTGTTAATGAGCATTTGCTGGACCCTGAGCATATTATGCATGTGCATGATACAGAAACTGCCAAGGGTGATAAAGAGATGGAAAAAAGCCTTTCATGGTTTGCGGTGCGTCATGGTAAGCCAGCTTTTGGTTTAGAAGCCAGCAAGAATTTATCCGTGGTGCGGCGTACCTATTATCATCTACATATGATTGAAAGCTTTGCAAAAATACTTGGCATTGAGCTTGAGCGTGATTTTGACTTGACGCTTAAAGGCGTGGAAAAAGCTTTATACAGCGACTTGAGTGTAAGCTTTTTAGATGACCGTATTGTATTGCCCTTGGAAGATATACGCAATACTATAAGATTCTTACCTCTTGCTAAAAATGAACAAAAAACAGTGACTTCTAAGCCTATTATGGCTGTACTTCCACAAAAAGAT
>CAYJFR010000100.1:0-8106 GCA_964369335.1 uncultured Desulfovibrionaceae bacterium
CCCACAAGGTTCATGACCTTATTCCAACGCATAAGCAGCGTAAGATATTCGACTAAAACGCCCTTAGCCTCTTGCGGTACAGACACAGACCAAGAGGCGCACACTTCGTCTATATGCTGTGTGGTAAGATGTAGTTGTTTACTCATGCATCTAGTATACTCCCATCTGCCAGCCTTGCCAAGCGAACTCCTTGAAAATAAAAAATGCCGATACCCACAAGAGGTATCGGCATGTATATTTACAAAAAACAAAGATTAGCTATGCTTTAAGTCGTCCACAAGTCTTGCCAACTGACGCGATTGCTCGGTCAAAAGGGTTACAGCTCGTGAAGCTTCGTTCATGGCGTTCACCGTATCACCAGCAATGCTGGACACGGTAGCGATAGAGCCAGCAATTTGGTCAGAAGTAGCAGACTGTTCTTCACTGGCGGTGGCGATAGCACGAATACCGTCAGCACTTTCTTCTGCCATTTCCAAAATACCTTGTAAGGCTTCTCCGCCGCCCACAGCAAGCTCAGAAGCTTCTTCAATACGCGCCACAGCCGTATCCACTTGTTGCACATTGATTTCTGTGCTGTGCTGAATGGCGTTGATGGCATTGGCAACGTCTGTGGTAGAAGAAATGGTTTTTTCTGCTAATTTACGAACTTCATCCGCTACAACAGCAAAGCCGCGTCCAGCTTCACCCGCTCTAGCAGCTTCAATGGCAGCATTAAGGGCAAGCAAGTTTGTTTGGTCAGCAATGTCAGAAATAACGCTCATAACAGCATTAATAGATTGAGCATGACTGGCAAGTTCATTCATATTAGCGCGCAATTTCAAGGATTCGTCCTTCACTTGCCCCATGGCGTTTTGGCATTTTTGGGTGATTTCTGCGCCCTGAAGAGCTTTACGCTTGGTGCTGTCGGCAATTTCTGCGCTGGCACTGGAATTTCTCGCCACTTCAAGCACAGTGCCATTCATTTCATCCATGGCGGCGGCGGTCTCTGCCATACGGGCAGACTGCTCTTCCGCGCCGTGTGTGGAGTTGTCAATTTGGGCAGAAAGCTGTTCTGAAGCTGTGGCAATATTGCTTACTATGCCTTCAAGTTGCTCTACTGCCACAAGAATACTGTGCCTTTTTTCTTCAGCTTCATGGGCAGACTTTTCTGCTTTTTGTGAAGCTCGGGCGGCGTCTTGCGCGGCGGCTTGCGCTTCCTTGGTTTTTTCTTCGGATTCAAAGACCATTTGTGCAAGATTTTTCACCATAGTGTTCAGCGATTGCGCCAAGGTAGAAATTTCATCTTGACGAGCAATGGCGGCATTGAGCTGTGCTTCTTGCTGAGAGGTGAGCGTTAAATTACCTTCTGCCACGTAGTTTGCCACATTGGCACTGTCAGAAACAGCCACCACAACTTTCTTGACCACTATATAAATGATAGCCGCCACCACCAATAAAATAACAATAGAGGCCAAAGTAAGTATGAGGGTGATTTCGTTGGCGGTGATATAAAAATCACTTTCGTCTGTTTCGATACCAACAAACCATTGCGTTGTGGGCAATTCGGCAAAATGCGTCACTTTATTTATGCCTTCCCACTCATAACGAGTAATGCCTGTACGCTCACGCATGATGGTACGCACATATTCATAAATGGTGTTGTCCTCCCCTATAAGCTCAGGAAAGGCTCTTTCCATAATCATGATACCGTTGTTATCAAGCAAGAAAAGGTTTGATGTGGGCATAAGCTTCACATCATTGATGGTACGTTGGGCTATGTTATCTATGTCTACCACAAGCAGTAATACACCGTCCACGCCAGCGTCGGAATTGTCGTCAGTAATACCAGTAGCCACCATAGCAGACATTTTGCCTGTTTGGCGTGATTTTCTGGTGGTGACTATATCTTTTCCTCTCAATGCTGACTGCACGCTGGCATATTGACTCAAGTCTAAACCAATTCTGCTAGGGTCAGAGTGCGCCACAGAAACACCGTCTTTAGCAACAATAAGCGCTGAGACAATAGCAGGAAACTTTTCCACAATACTTTCTAAAAAGTCATTATCTTCTGCTTGCAAGGCCTTAAACTCTGCAGAAGAATTCTTTTCATTACCCAAAGCATTGGCAAGCTCTGTGATTTTTTCGATATTGGTGACACTGCTGCTCATTTTGCCTAAAGAAATGGCTGTACCTATGATATTATCAATTTCAGAGGCTTGTTTTTTGGCAAATTCAAGAAGCTGAATATCTGTAACCTCATAGATACCCCTTGAAGAAAGACTTGACGCTATAAAAGTCAGCACGGATGTGCCTATAACTACGGTTATCAGCGTAGATAATAATACTTTCCCCAACAATTTAAGCTTCATAACATCTCCCTTTTAAAGCCATTTCTTTTTACAAATGACAAAGTTTTTATTTTAACAAATCCTTCACGGCATAAGGCAATATTTGCTTTTGCAAAAATTGCTCCTCCTCAAAACAAAAACGTTCCAATTCACGACGAATGGAGTTATGCCCAATATAAAATGAATACAGCATGTTATACATCCCTAACTTGCCATTTTCATCACCTGTAGCACAGCGAGGGTCCACCGCTACACTACTACGACACGCATAAGGACGCACAGCATAAATAATGCATGCGCCGTCCTTATCTAAAAAAGGACAAGGGATATAATAATCGTCTCTACTGTGACTTTTATCGTCTATCCCTTCACCGTAAAAAGCTTCGCCCCACTTGAGATAACTTTGGCTAATATCTTTAGCTTCAGCATCCCACGCGTCCCAATTTGCCAAAAAAGCCTCTTTAACGGTGGGATTTTCTCGCAAATAGGCTTCAATAAGCCACGCTTCATAGGGCAAAGTTAACACTAATTGACAACAGCAACCTCTACAACCATGCGTACACACAAAGGGTTGTCCCTGCTCTGCACAGGTCAACGCTAAACCCAGACCTTCGGTCTCTAAAAGCTCATTGCTTATTTGAAGCACAAGGGCGCTTTGATAAGCAAAATCTGGTTCATGTGGCGTTAAAAGCCCTTTTAAGGAGGAGAGAGTGGTGACGAGAGCTTTTTCAACTTCTTGATTTATCTCAGGGTCTTCATGCTCTATACGAAGCATCTCTGCCTGCATGAAGTAAGATTGCACAGCTTGCTCCAAGGCTTTATGCTGTGGTGTTTGCGGCAAAAGACGAATAGCGTCGTCATCCCAAGTAGGATTGTGTATCATAAAAAGACCTCATTTTTTTATCGGTATTTTTCTACAAAAACATTATAGCAAAGTTCATTTTTTTTGACTAGGGTAATAATAGACCTAACAATGTAATATTCTATAAAAATCCGTAAAAAAATGTTTGCAGCTCGCCTAAAAAAAGATGAGCTGTCTACCTAAATACACTTTTACCACTCTGCAAATAAAATTTTTTTAACGAACAAGGTGCACTCTTGACGCTTCATAAAAAGCAAGGCACTATGCTTTACCTAGTAAACTTCTGTACAAATTTGTTCATCTTACCCCAAAAGGAAAAGCCATGCCTCTCAAAAAGCTGCATAAAAATCAAGCCGTAGATGCGGCTTGCATTCTTTTCTCATTGAATACAGAACCCGAACATCTTTTCGCCATAATAGATCAAATGGAAAAAGACGGTTTTGCCCCGCAAAGCATCAACCGTCCTCTTTTTTGTCGTGAATGGTATGGATTTGTGCACGCTGCCATTGTGGCAGGGCTTATGGTACACGCGCCCAACGCTGTGCTTGTAGACTATTTACGCAATACCTCCGCGCTGTTAAAAACGCGTCATATTGCCAAAAATCAAGCCAAGCACTTTGTGGATACGCATTTTGCGCCCTATATGGAAATGGTGGGTAAGGAAGATCAAAAAAGCTGTCCCAAACACTTTTTTATGCGTGTTTGCCAGCTCCAAAATCTTGAAGATATTCCGCCAAGAGCCTTAGCCCTGATTTCAGGAACTATGGCTCTGGTCATCAGCGCCGTCAATGATAAGCTAGAAAGCTATGAGATTTTAGCAGAATAAAAGCCTATTTTGCTATAAAATTTCTTCAACATTTGGTGCCATAAGCATATTTTCGGGCAAGGTATCCGCCGTTTGTGTAAAAATATTGGACAAAATACTATTAGACACCAGCATGCCACTGCGCGTTAAACGTAAATAGCCGTCACGGATACGAATAAGCCCGTTTTCATGCAAAGCTTGAATAAGCAATTTATGGTCATGCATAAAATCACGCCCTGTCAAAGCCTTATAAGCTTTAAAACGCAAGCCGCGCGCTGTACGTAAACGCAGCATCACAAGCTCTAAAATACGCTCGCGCGGCGTAAGCACCATGGCTTGTGCGTCCAAGTTACGCTCTTCTACTTTTTGCGCCCATTCAGCTTGGTTATAGGCATTGGTCCAGCGTCGCCCTTGCATTGTAGATGTGGCAGAAGGCCCTAAACCTAAATAGTCATTGCCTTCCCAGTAGCCTAAATTATGGCGACATTGAAAACCCATGCGGGCAAAATTTGAAATTTCATAATGCAAATAGCCTTGCTCTTCCAAAAGAGCCGCCCCTTCCATAAACATAACAGATTGGTCGCGCTCTGGCGGCAGTGCAAGACGCCCTGCGCTGTATTCGCGTTCCATCTTAGTGCCATCTTCTAGGGTTAAACCATAGGCAGAAATATGATCGGGTTTCATGCGGGTTACTTCACGTAAGGTATTAAGCCAGTGGCGCACGCCTTGCCCCGGTAAACCCCACATAAGATCCACATTGATATTGCCAATGCCAGCTTCTCGCGCTTGCATTACGGCATATAAACTGTCGCGTACTTTGTGCGAACGCCCAAGCATGTGTAAATATTCTTCGTCAAGACTTTGCAAACCCAAGGAAAGACGATTGACCCCAGCTTTAGCAAAGGATTGCATTCTGTCTCGCGTGCGTAAGGACTCTGGATTGGCTTCTAAGCTTATTTCTACATTGTCTGTGAGGCTGAAATATTTGCTAATGCGGTCTAATAACAATTCTACCACACGCACAGGAAGTAAGCTTGGTGTGCCGCCACCAAAAAAAACTGAAGAAATTTTTGTGCCTTGATATCTGTCACCCCACACACTGAGCTCTAAAAAAAGCGTGTCCACATAAGCCTTAAAGTCCGCATCCTCCAAAGCATTGACGCCTCTGCCCAAGGGGTGAGAGTGAAAAGCGCAATAATGACACTTGGTACGACAAAAAGGTACGTGAATATATAAAAGCATAAATGGTATTTCCTTTGTAAAAAACTGTGTGCTGTAGGCAGTGTAGTGTTTTCTTGACAAAATATCTACCTAGCAAAATGTGTACCGCCGCAAATTCGACGTACATGTCTAGAGCGTGTTCACATAAAATGATTTTTCGTGTTATATTAAGGAAGATAAATGCATTTGGAGCAGGTGGCTTTATTGTCTCTTGCCGTATTTGGTTACAATAGTTTTTTGAAGATTGCCTCTTATGAATAGAAAATTTTTTGCATCTTAAACATATGATTTTAGTAAGAAATGCTAACTCTGTGTAAAAAAATGCAAAAAAATCTTGCGCACAGCTCTTGCCATTCTTAAAAGTAATGATTACTATTAATTCTACGAAAGATTCACCGTTAAGGAGGATGCTATGAGCAGCTTACAAGAAATACGTTATGATATAGATTGGAATTTAACTCCTGAGCACGCTGTGACCATGTACTTGGAGTGGGGAAATAACGATTGGAACGCAGAGTATCCGCCTGTGCGTTCTAAAGAAGATTTTTCAACCTATTTTGTTATTGATACATGGGATGATGAGCCAATGTTGCGCCTTGTTCGCCGCAACTCTGAAAATGCCGAAGATATTTTCACCATGCCCTTGCCTGTAGAATTGCGCGAGGAGTTCCATGAGGAAAATGGCAATCTTAAAGGTATTTTTGCTCCCACCGCTGGTATTAAGCAGTGGTTAAAGACGCAAATGGATTAAAAACATATTTTACGGGCTGGAGGGCGGAGACGATGTTTTCGTTTTCTGCGCCCGTCTTGTGTACATAAACCTTTGTTCTCCTCACATTAACAAGATGGCGTACACAAAGCCTATGAAAAAAGCTCCCTTTTTTGAGGGAGCTTTTCAGGTTTCTTGCAAAGTCTTGTTTTTATTTAGAAATAACTTCTAGAGTCTCTAATATGTCTAGAGCGTGTTCATATAAAATGATTTTTCGTGTTATATTGAGAAAGACGAGTAGTTTTGCCCAAAGAGCGCTCTCTGTAGCCGTAAGGTGCACTTGTGAACCTTACGGCTACAGAGAGCAACGCGTATGAAGATATACATGACCGAAAAAACACGTAAATCTGACGCAGAGATAAGCCGTGTATGTGAATGCTCTAAGCTTTCATGGCACGACTGGCATTAAGCACAGCCAAAAGCGCTACGCCCACATCGGCAAAAACAGCTTCCCATAAGCCCGAAACGCCTATTAAGCCAAGGCACACAAAGACGCCTTTAATGCTCAGTG
Organism: uncultured Desulfovibrionaceae bacterium; assembly: GCA_964369335.1. GTDB lineage: Bacteria > Desulfobacterota > Desulfovibrionia > Desulfovibrionales > Desulfovibrionaceae > CAYJAD01. The sequence continues at coordinate 6,496 of CAYJFR010000100.1, forward strand.
CCATAACAATATTTTGCCAAACGATTTTGCGTGTAGCCGCGGCAATGCGCAACAATTCGGGCACGCGAGCAGGGCTGTCATCAAGCACCACCACGTCCGCTGTTTCCACCGCCGCTTCCGAGCCTAAACCGCCCATAGCAACACCAATACCCGCCGTAGCCAAGACAGGCGCATCATTAATACCGTCACCCATGAAAAGTGTTTCCTTGGCAGGAGCTAACTTTTCTAATTCAGTGGCTTTATCTTGCGGTAAGAGGCGGCTTTTCACCACATCAAGAGGCAAGTGTTTTGCCATAACTTGCGCGCCTGCATCGTGGTCACCTGTAAGCATGGCAAGGGTAGTAATGCCCTCTTTACGTAAGTTTTGCAAAGCTTCAGCGGCTTCAGGGCGCAAAGTATCAGCGCCCACAAGGCAACCCATATATACATTGTCTTTAGCTACTAAAGCCAGTGAGCCGCCTTCTTGCACCAAGGCGTGCACGTCAGCAATGGGAGGAAGTCCCGTGATTTCAGGCATGGACTGCAAAAATTCATAGGTTCCCACCACAATACGGTGTTCATCCGCTTCAGCTATAACACCTTTACCTGCCACTTCTTGCACATGCAATTCACCAATTTCACGCATTTTACCAAGACGCAAAAGACAATCTTTTACAATGGCCTTGGCAAGAGGGTGATTGGAACGACTTTCTGCCAAACCTGCCCAAGAAGTCAGCTCTTCTTCTGTAACACCAGAAACTGGTTGTTTTTGTGTAATGCTGAATGTGCCGTGAGTCAGCGTGCCTGTTTTGTCAAAAGCCGCCACTTTTACGTGTTGCAAAGCGTCCAGCACATAACCACCCTTGACCAAGATGCCACGGCGTGATGCCGCGCCTATACCGCCAAAATAGCCCAAAGGAATGGAGATAATAAGCGCACAAGGGCAAGAAACCACTAATAAAACAAGGGCTTTATACAGCCATTCGGAAAAAGTACCGTCGCTAAAAAGCGGCGGTAAAATAGCCACAAGGGCGGCGGCCGCCACCACACCGGGGGTATAATATCTGGCAAAGCGCGTAATAAAGCGTTCGGTGGGAGCTTTACGCGCATTGGCGCTTTCCACCATTTCCAAAATGCGTGCCACTGAGGTATTTTGAAAAACTTCTGTGACTTGCACAACTAAAGCACTGTCTTTATTTATACAACCTGCAAAAACATGCTTGCCTTCTTCGGCGGTGACAGGCATAGATTCACCTGTCAAAGGCGCTGTATCCACTTCGGAAATACCGTCTACTACAACGCCGTCCAAAGGAATTTTTTCCCCAGGACGTACCAACACATAGGCACCTACAGGCACTACTTCGGGATTGGTATCCTTGGCATTATGCCCTTTGGCGTCGCACACATGGGCAATGGAAGGCTTGGCTGCCAAAAGAGCGCGAATAGAATGACGGGATTTTCCCGCCGCCTTTTCTTGCACATATTCCCCAATACAATAAAAGAGCATAACGCCCACAGCTTCTTCAAGGTGACCAATAATAATGGCGGCAATGGTAGCGCCGCCCATAAGAGTAAACTCATTGAAGAAATCTTTCTTTTTTAGAGAGTCCCAACCTTCAGCCAAAACAGTTT
>CAYJFR010000101.1:0-8086 GCA_964369335.1 uncultured Desulfovibrionaceae bacterium
CATTAGCCAAAGCTTTTGCCATGGAAATAATATCTGGCTTAACGTCAAAGTGTTGGAAAGCCCAGAATTTCCTGTACGGCACAGGCCAGCTTGCACTTCGTCCAACATAAAGAGAATATCTTTTTCACGGCACAGATTTTCTATATCTTTAATGTACTGCGCTGTCATGGGACGAATGCCGCCCTCACCTTGCACTACTTCAAAGAAGACGCCAGCTGTTTGTGGCCCGATGGCAGCGCGTAGAGCGTCCATATCACCCCAAGGCACTTGAATAAAGCCCTCAGGAATAGGCGCAAATCCGTCTTGGAAGCGCTCTTGACCTGTGGCAGCAATGGCGCCCAAAGTACGCCCGTGAAAGCAGCCTGTGAAAGTAATAATTTCATAGGCATCGCGTTGTTTTACTTTGCGCATATAACGACGAGCAAGTTTAAATACGGCTTCATTGGCTTCTGCGCCAGAGTTACAAAAGAAAGCCTTGTTCATATGACAGGTGGAAAGAAGCTTTTCCGCCAGGTCTAACTGCTCTTCTTGATAAAATAAATTGCTCACATGCCAAAGTTTTTGGGCCTGCTCGTGGGTTCTTTGTACCACTTCATCATGGCAATGCCCAAGACCTGTTACAGCTATGCCGGCCAAAAGGTCAATATATTCCTTGCCGTCTGCATCCCAAAGCAAAGAGCCTTTACCGCGTACAATGGCTAAAGGGTAGCGTCCGTATGTGCGGCATAAAAGTGCTTCTTCTCTTTCTTTCATGGCCAAAAAAGCTGCTGATTCCTGAGTCATTTCTTTCTCCTCATTCCTTTGAATTGAAATGGTTTATATGTAAAACACCTACACTTATGACACACAAAAAGCTGTGATACATATCATAAGTGAGAGTGTTTTTATGTAGCATAAAAATTCATCACATACGCCCACTGTGTCCAAAGCCGCCACAACCTCTACTGCTGGGCGCTAGGCTTTCTTGTACAGAAATGCGTGGCTGTACTATGGGCTGAAACACAAGCTGAGCTACGCGCTCACCGCGTGTTAGTGTGTAGGGGATATGTAAAGTATTTAAGAGCATTATCATGATTTCACCGCGATAATCGCTGTCTATAACGCCCACGCCTTGCGCCACCACAATTCCGTGTTTTGCACCAAGCCCACTACGCGAATACACAAAACCCGCTACACTTTGTCCCTCTGCTGTAAGGGGTTGTACTGCTATACCAGAAGGCACAAGCACGCGTGCGCCAGGCACAAGGCGGTACTGTTCTTGGTCTAAGCAGGCGCGTAAATCTATGCCTGCGGAATATTCTGTGGCGTAGGCAGGCGCACCTGTGTATAAATCTTGCGCACCTTGGCGCGTAAAGCATATATGTATTTCTTGCATCTCTTGTGAATACTCCAAACTGCCTTGAGGGGCAAGCGTGCTCTCTTCGTTATGTGCGAGGGGCATAATATAAAAAAGCCTTCTACGCGTGAACACAGAAGGCTTTTATTTTTACGTTGACGTATATATTACTTTATTTCTGCGTTTTCCCATTTATCTGTAGGCAACCATTGTCGTAAAACACGCTCTAATTCCTTTATAATAAGTGGCTTAGAGAGATAGTCATTCATGCCGGCATTGATAAATTCTGTACGTACATCGCCCACGGCATTGGCTGTTAAAGCTACGATGGGCACAATACGATATTTGTCGTCTGTCAAGTTTCGAATGTGCATGGTGGTTTCTACGCCGTCCATTTTAGGCATCATATGGTCCATAAAAATAATATCATATGCAATATTTTTAACATTTTTGATGGCTTCTTCGCCAGAAAGCACTGTGTCCACCGCTATGCCGTATTCTTCAAGGACGCTTTGCGTAATAATAAGATTAATATTATTATCGTCTACCACAAGGGCGCGAGCATTGGTGGTTTGTAAAGTATATGTTGGAGCATTGTTTGCCGCGCTGTCACTTACATGATAAATAGAACCTTCCAGCAAACGCGCCACTACAATGGTAGTCAAAGGCGCATATGCCACAGCCACATTTTCAGGCACATCCTTACCTTCAAAGTAATTGCGAGATAAGGCAATAATATGCACTTGTGGTACCGATGCGGCGTCAAAGGTTTTCAGCTTTGAAAACTCCATAAACACGTGGGTATAGTCTTTAATACACTCAGGATCTGCAATAACGGTGGCTTTGGCGCCCATATCGTCGAGCTTTTGGCGCAAAAACTCTGCTTTTACGGGTAAGTCTAACCATATTGCAATGTCCATGTCTTCAAAGTTCTTTGTGGCCAAGAGCGGCGTCTGATCTTCCACCACTTGTGGCAATTCAAAAGAGAATGTGGAGCCTTTCCCATAGACGCTTTTTACGTCAATGGTACCGCCCATCTCTTCCACAAGACGCTTGGTAATGGCAAGCCCAAGACCCGTACCTTCGATATTTCTGTTCTTTTTTGTGTCTAACTGTGCAAAGTTATTAAAGAGCATGGACAAGTCTTCGCGCTTAATACCCATACCCGTATCTTCTACGCTCACTTCTAAGAGGGTGCTTTCGCCCTTAGCCGCAGGCTTTGCCTTCATGGTCAGGCGCACATGCCCTTGATAGGTGAACTTTAAGGCATTGCTCAACAAGTTAATAAGAATTTGTTTAATGCGTATGCTGTCACCGTATAAAATACTGGGTATGGCATGATGGTCTTCTATTAACAGCTCAATGTCTTTGCGACCTATGCGTACATTGATCAGCGCCACAATGTCATTGATAAAAGACTCTACATAGTAAGGGTCGGGAATAATTTCTAAGGCGCCGGCTTCAATTTTTGAAAAATCTAAAATATCATTGATAATAGCCAGTAAAGAACCAGCCGCACCCTTAATATTTTGCAAACATTCGCCCACTTGCGCAGGGGGGGCGTGACGTAAGGCAATGTCAGACATTCCCAAAATAGCGTTCATGGGTGTACGTATTTCGTGGCTCATATTGGCAAGAAAGGTGCTCTTGGCTTGGTTGGCAAGCTCGGCGCTTTCAAGGCGTCTTTGCTCGGTAATATCGCACAAAAAGCCTTCTAGTACATAGGGTTCACCTGTAGATGTAAACTCTGCCACACGGCTACGTTCCCATATCCACTTAACTGTGCCGTCCTTGGTGATAATTCTGAAAGTGGTATCCAAGGGCAAGCCCACATCCAGCGTTGCCATATTTATATCTGCAAGGGCTTGTACATCATCGGGATGCACAAGGTCAAAAAAGCGCACGCCGCCTTCACGTGTGAGCTCTTCTGACGTATAGCCGTAGAGAGCATAACATCCTTCGCTCACATAGGTGAATCTGTAGGTGGGCGGTTCATTGAGACATTGATAAATGGCGCCTGGCAGATTTGCCATAAGTCTATCAGCGCGTTTTTTGGTGGTGTTAAGGTCTGCAAGGGCGCTGGCATACATGGCAGAAGAACGTGCCAAGGCTAGAAAATCTGCCAAGGAAGAAGCAAAGTTCAGCTCTTCTGGTGTCCATACCCTTTGTATTTCAAGCTGCTCAAGACAGATCACCCCCACAACCTCACCCTTGATGCGTACAGGAGCGTCTAACATGGCTGTCAATGAGCTGTCATAAGCATCGGTAAAAACTTCTAAGGCTTCGGGGTGGTCTGCGTCTGAACTGATGATACGATTGACATGTAAGGCTTCAACATAGTCTGCACTTGATGTTAAGTCAAAATCCTCAATTTTATCTACGGAGTCGCTTGCTTTTGTGTATCGCAAAACGCACCGCATAGCTTGTTGTTCTAAGTCTACATTCCACACAGAAACGCGTGTGACATTAAGAGCGTGCGCGCCTTCTTTAGCGATAACAAAAGCCGCTTCTCCGTAGTCGCCGATGGTTAAGGTGGAAGAATTAGCAATACGTGCTAGAGCTTCACTCAAGCCATACATATTTTGTGGAAAAATTTGACTACTCATAAACATCCTACAATAAAACTCTTAGGTATTTGCGTAAAAGCACTTTTTATGGTGCTTTTACGCAAATATTTTTTAATTTTTAACCTTCTAAAACCTTTTCAATACGTGCCAATGCTTCCATTAACACTTCATCAGCCAAGGCATAAGAAAGGCGAATACAACGCTCATCGCCAAAGGCAGAACCAGGAACCACAGCCACATTGGCCTTTTCTAAAAGTGCTGCGCACAGCTCAATATCATCGGCAAGCCCTGGACGGAAATATTGATGCACATCTATCATAAAATAGAAAGCGCCGCCGGGTTTAGGACAAATGGCCTTGCTCCAGCTTTGAATACGAGCATAGCCAGCGTCTCTGCGACGTGTAAAGGCTTCACGCATTTCGTTCATAAAATCTTTTGGGCCTTCCAAGGCTGCCAAGGCGGCTTTTTGTGCCACGGAGCAGACATTGGAAGTACTTTGTCCTTGCAAGCTTACAATGGCCTTGGTTAAGGCTGGGCAAGTAATAGAATAACCTAAACGCCAGCCAGTCATGGCATAGCTTTTGGAAACACCGTTACATAAAGCCACTTGCTCAGGATAACGCACAAACCATGCTGCCGCTGTGGAAGATTTTTTGCCATCAAAAACTAATTGGTCATAGATTTCGTCGGAGATAACAAAAAGCCCTTTAGCCATGGCCCATTCCATAAGGGTGTCAATTTCTTCTTGGCTATAAAGAACACCTGTGGGATTGGAAGGAGAGTTGAGAATCAACATACGGCTTTGCGGCGTAAAATATTTTTCAAGCTCTTCTACGGTGACTTTAAAATCATTGTGTACAGAAGTGGGCACAGATACAGGCTTTGCACCGGCAAGAAGAACCATATCAGGGTAGCTTACCCAGTATGGTGCAGGAATAAGCACTTCGTCTTCTGAATTAAGAAGGCATTGCATAATGTTGTATAAAGGTTGCTTGCCGCCATTGGAAATGACTACATTGCTTGCTTCAATTTTGGCACCGTATTCTTGCTCGTAATAGGCAGCCGCTGCCTTGCGTAACTCCATAATACCAGGAACGGCGGTATAGCGTGTAAAGCCTGCGTCTATGGCCGCTTTGGCAGCATCACAAATATGTTGAGGTGTCGTAAAGTCTGGCTCGCCTACAGCAAGAGATATAATTTGTACGCCTTGATTTTTTAATTCAAGAGCTTTAGCGTTGATGGCAAGTGTTGCTGAGGGTTTGACAGAAGAAAATTTATCTGCAAGTTTCATGTCCGTTCCTTGTGTGGAGTTAGCGTTAATAATTATATTATTGAGGCGACCTTAGTAGGCACCTGTCCCAAAAGCCTTTATTGTTTTATTGCCCTATATTTGAAATACGGGCTTTGCCGCAATAAAGAAATGTGCTATATATGCAATTGAAGTAAGCTACTTATAATTAAATAGCATAATAGTAAACCTTATTATATGTCACGTAACACAACACTATGGAAAATGTAAACACTACAAAAGCGGAAAATCGACCCCTTGTCCCCTTAGCAGAAACTTGCCTTGTGGGGCGTTTTTTACGCCGTCACAAGCGTTTTAGCGTGGCTGTGGCTCTTAATAACACGGAAACATGGATTCACAGTAATAATTCTGGTTCTATGCTTGGGCTTATGCGTGCACATATGCCTGTCTTACTCTCCCCTGCTGCTAATCCTGCGCGTAAACTTCCTTTTACACAGGAGGCTGTTTGGATGCCGCGCTCTTGGCAAGTCAGTGCTGAGGGTGTTTTGCTTTGCGCTCCTGAGAGTATCTATCCTCAAGATTATACAGAAGGCTTTTGGGTGGGCGTCAATACCTCTGTGCCCAATAAGCTTTTGGAAGCGGCTTTTCATGCGGGTAGATTGCCTTTTTGTGCGGACTATACCCATATAAAACGCGAAGCCAAGCGCGGCGCATCTCGTTTAGATGCATGCATCACCGCCGAAAACAAGCCCCCTCTTTGGGTAGAATGCAAAAATGTGACCCTTGTGGAAGATGACGTGGCTATTTTTCCCGACGCTGCCAGTGAGCGCGGGCAAAAGCATTTGCAAGAGCTTATGGACATAGTGCGTCATGGAGAGCGTGCCGCCATGTTTTACTTGGTGCAAAGAGCAGACGGAAAGTGCTTCGCCCCTGCTGATGTTATCGACCCTGTGTATGCCGAGCTTTTTTGGCAAGCCGTAGACGTTGGCGTAGAAATATATGTCATGCGCGGTGTGGTGAGCGCACAAGGTGTTGATTTGGGGGAAGTGTTGCCTTTAGCGAAAAAAACCAGCCTATATGTGTAAAGAAAACCGACAAAAGTGTCGGATTTTTTTACACATACTCTCTTGTTCAAAAATGAACATATTAAAATATCAGTATTTTTATATTGGAATATTTTTTGCAATGAGTGCTTGCAATGCGTAATTTATAGAGGAGGGTTTATGAGAAAAATTTTTTATGCTTTATGTGTTATGGTTTTAGTCAGTCTTCCTTCTTTTACATGGGCAGCAGTACTAGATTTAGATTACACTTTCACAACAGAGTTAACTTGGGAAGAGACGTATCCCTCAATCGAAAACCTTATTAAGCCTTCACAGGCTCGTGGCTCTTTGAATTTTGACGCAAGCTTACAAGAAAATCAGCATACAGAGATTGTTGATGAAGTAGGCACAGGTATCAGAGGCTATGGGAATAAGCATCTTGAGGATAATACAGGTACGTATACCGTCACGCTGAATATAGCTGACCCCAATAATACTGGTGAACGTATAACATTGTCACTTTCCTTTGCTATAAGCCTAGTAGACCGCACGCTGATATTTAGCGGTTTAGATATGGACAGTAAGAGCGGTATTTATTTACGTGCAGACTTTGACACAGAAGAGTGGAATAAAGACTATGTAGATGAGGATTATTCTAACTTCACATTGCCCCCACAAGGTGAAATCAAGGGAAAAATTCTTTTTGAAGTGGGTGTTCTGTATGGTGATGTTCGTTTAACAGAACCCACCCCCACACCAGAGCCTGCTACCCTATTGCTTATGGGCGTAGGTCTTGCTAGTATTGGCTTTGTGGCGCGTCGTCGTCAAAAGCAAGCCTAGCTTATACTTTATAGAGCATTACAGAAGCCGCCTTTGTGCGGCTTTTTTTATGCACTTTTTTTTGTATATATTCCTTGTGAACTGTCGGAATTTTTTACACTTTTGTCGAAAAACAGTGGGGCTCACAAGGATATACATAATGCAATATACATATTGTATAAATAAAATACCTACTATTATACTATGTTATCAGTGAAATGCAAAATTCCCTGCTAAAAAATAGTTGTAAGCGCGCACTTTTTGCAGTAAGAGTGACTCGCAATATGTTTCTAGGAGAAATTTATGAAAAAGACTTTGTCTACTTTGGTATGTATATTATCTTTGGTTGCTTTTTCTGCAAAAGCCCAAGCTATGCCTATAGAGGAGCTTGATTGGAAAATGGATTATTCTTTAGGCTTTGTAGCCGATTCCATTTCAGGTTATGATGGGATAGTAGGTCGTGATTCCTACACGTCTGGACTAGATGCTATGTACCGCGCGCTCGACTGGGGTACTGGTTTTGTATCTGGAAGCTCTGGTAAAGACGTTGATACGAACACTAAGTTCAGTATGAGTACATTTACTACTGGAAGCTTAGGCTATAGCGGCGTTGAAGGTATTTTCCGTGCGGATTTCTTTTTTACACCACCTGACTCAGATATAGCCATTCCTCTTTCATTTGATTTTAATTTTAAGCTTTCTGCTACTACGGACACTTGGAATATGCAGGGACGTACAAATGTGTTTTTTGCTCAAGATAGCCTTGTTCAAAGCTTTGTGTATGGAGATTATAAATATTCTTTCACTTTATTAGCTACAGACGCTGTTTATAACCCAGGAGACGGTGGGGATGATATTGGCGATGGTTATAGTCACCCAATGGGCTCTTTTTCACTTACAAAATATCAAGTTGAGCCAGCCTCCACGCCAGCTCCCACACCAGAACCTGCTACCATGCTACTTATGGGCGTAGGCCTTGCGGGTCTTGGCTTTGTGGCACGTCGTCGTCAAAAACAAGCCTAGCTTATACTTTATAGAGCATTACAGAAGCCGCCTTTGTGCGGCTTTTTTT
>CAYJFR010000102.1:0-7974 GCA_964369335.1 uncultured Desulfovibrionaceae bacterium
CGCGTCAAATCCAAACGGTTTTCTTAATGACAGATTATCAATGGTTGTATATCAGTTCCACCATTATCAAAGCCGCCGCCAGTCATGGCGGTGATGTGGACGGTCTTGTGCCACCCAATGTGTTGGAGCGCCTTGTGGCAAAATGCGCCGCAGGTGAAGTGCGCACAGCCACGCCTTGCTTGTCTCCTACCGTAGGCACTTTTCACGTTTCATGATGCCTCTTCCACACGTTATTTGTCTTGCCGGCCCTACGGGTGCTGGCAAGACCGCTGCGGCTTTACATTTGGCAACAGCCTTACAAGGGGAAATTGTCAATGTAGACTCACGTCAAGTGTATAAAGATTTTCCCATTGTCACAGCACAGCCCAATGCTCAAGAGCAAAGTGTGTGCCCGCACCATCTTTATGGTTTTTTATCCACAGATGCCAAACTTTCGGCAGGGCGCTTTGCTGATATGGTTATGGCTACGGTGCATGACATTATCAGCCGTGGAAAACTTCCTCTTCTTGTGGGCGGCACAGGCTTATATTTTAAAACTTTGTTGGAAGGTATGGCAGATATTCCTCCTGTTCATGAGGAAATTTCTGCTGAGCTTTTACAACGCTGTGAGCGGCTTGGTTCACCTGTTCTTCATAAAGAGCTTTCAGCCATAGACAGTGTGTATGCGGCGCGTATTCATCCCAATGATAAGCAAAGAGTGGTGCGCGCTTTAGAAGTGCATGCCGCCACAGGTAAGATCTTTACTTGGTGGCATGAAAATGCTCCACGTATACCGCGTTTGCGTGGTTTGTATCTTGGTACGGATGTTAAGCTTGAAGAGCTTCGTCCGCGACTGGATGCGCGTATTGAGCTTATGCTCAAAGCGGGGGCTTTAGAAGAAGTGGAAAAAGCTCTTAAAGTGTGTAGTGATGCTCGCGCCCCAGGCTGGTCTGGCATTGGTTGTGCTGAATTACACGCTCATTTTTTCCAAAGGCTTCCTTTACGTGATGCTGTAGAGCTTTGGCGCAAAAATACTCGTGCTTATGCCAAAAGACAGCTCACGTGGTTTAGAGCTGTGCCAAGCATACATTGGTTCCCTCCGCAAGATATTCAGGGCATGCTCTCAGCTGCTCAAGACTCCCTCGCATAAATCTCAAAAAAATGTTATATGGGGACTTTTTTGTCTCTTTGTGTACTTTTTTATAAAGGCTTTTGTAGAAAAATTATATTTTCTACAAGGCTTTGCTTTTCTTGTGAAAAAAAGAACTTAATGCCGTTTTTATGAAAAAATCTATCCAAAAAAGGTAGTTAAAAGCAAGCCCCCCTTGACAAAATAAGACTAGAAAGGTACATTGTGGCTACGTATCATGATGCCTTGCTACGATTGGCTTTCAGGATGAGGTCAGACGGACGTTTTACGGAGTAGGTAGTTGCGTACGAACTAGGCCGTAGTAGGGTATAATTAATCATCATTCAATTTTGTAAAGAGGACAAATGCATGAGGAATGGTAAATCACTGCTACTACGAATTCGTACATGGGTAGTGCTTGCTATGGTTGTGCCGAGTCTGCTTTGTGTGGCTTTTATGGCCCACGCAGCACCGGAGCTAGAACCCACAGATAGCGGCGCACCGTCGGCAATGGTCATGTTTCCCATCTCGGATAAGCCAAGCCCCTTTGGAGCGGGTATGCGGCCTGTGGTATTTAACCACTACGTTCACGAAAATGCCATTGATGACTGTGAAAGCTGTCACCATACTGGTGACACAGTGACGTGTTCGTCTTGTCACACGGTAGAGGGCACTGAAGACGGAAACTTCATCACCCTTGAGCGCGCTATGCATGCCACAGATATAAAAGATCGTGGTGCAGACGCCACAACCCCTGCCAGCTGTGTGAGCTGTCATACGCAGCAATTGTTAGAGCGCCGCGAGTGTGCAGGCTGTCACACTATCCATATCAACGCCCCTCATGCGGAAACCTACTGTGCTTCTTGTCATGACGTTACCCCTAACATGACGCAAGAGCAATTTAAGCAGGGTGTGCGCGGTGAGCTTTCTGCTGATGAAAATCTCGCTTTGGCCACAGAAACTGTTTATCTTCGCGAAAAAAATCAGAAAATGTCTATCAGCGAGCATGAAATTCCGCAAAAAGTCTATATCAATGGTCTTTCCAATAAATACAAAGGGAATGTTTTCAACCATAAGCGTCACTACAGTTCTCTTGTAAAGCGCGTGGCTGAAGATAAACTTGCCGCAGCTTTCCATAAGGATCCTTTATCTATGTGTGCCGCATGCCACCACCAAAGCCCGCTTTCTGTAACGCCGCCCAAGTGCGTAACATGCCATACACCGAAAATGGATTTAAATTCTTCTGCTGAACGTCCAGCATTACAAGCGGCATATCACTTACAGTGTATGGCTTGTCACGATGCTATGCAAGTAGCTCGTCCGCTCAATACATCTTGTACCTCGTGCCACAAGGCACAGAAGTAGCATAAGGAGAGACTCTGAATGAATCGCAGAAAATTCCTTACTTTTTTGGGAAGTGCGGGTGTGGTTTCCGCCATGAGCACAGCAAAAGTTGCTGATGCCGCTGGCGCCGTGAAATATCCTTACTATGAAGAAAGCTATGGCGTCTTGCATGATACTACACGTTGTATTGGCTGCCGCCATTGTGAAAAAGCTTGCCAGCAAGTTAATGATCTTCCTATGCCAGACCAGCCGCTGACAGATTTGACTGTGACGCATACCAAGCGCCGCACATCTGCCGCTGCGTGGACTGTGGTCAACCGTTACCAAGTGGAAGGCAAAGATATTTTCCGTAAATTGCAGTGTTTGCATTGTAATGACCCTGCATGTGCTTCCGCTTGTTTTGCCCAGTGTTTTCAAAAGAACCCTGACGGCTCCGTAAGCTATGAAGGTTCGCAATGTGTGGGATGTCGTTACTGCATGATAGCATGTCCATTCTATGCGCCAGGTTATCAGTACGAAGAAGCGTTTACGCCTCTGGTACAAAAGTGCACCTTCTGTCAGCCACGCCTCAAAGAAGGTATGTTGCCTGGCTGTGTGACAGCTTGTCCCATGGACGCTTTGACCTTTGGCAAACGCTCTGACCTCATCAAAGTAGCCCGTAACCGCATTGAAAAAAACCCGAAGAAATACGTAGATTATATTTATGGAGAAACCGATGCAGGCGGTACAGCGTGGATGACCCTTTCTGGAGTAGATCCAAGTAAGCTTGGGCAAAATACTGAGCTTGGCAACCGTCCTATGGGTGAACTTACAGCTGGTGCTTTGGGTTCTGTGCCCATGATTATTGGTTTTTGGCCGGTGCTCTTTGCCGGTGCTTATGGCGTGACAAAGCTTAAAGAAGCCAAGGCCAAAGCGGCAGAAAAAGAATTGAAAGCTACTATGCAAGCGCAACTCAAGACTGCCGTGGAAAAAATTGAAGCAGAGCAGGGCGCAGAAGTTGCCGCTAAGGTAAAACAAGCGCTTCAAGAATCTCAAGCGTGTGATGGTTGTTCCTGTACAACTACGGAAACATCATGTGCGCAAGGTACATCAGACAAAGGGGAGGGCGCGTAGTATGCATCATACCGAACACGCAGATCAGCATATTGTTATTCCCACCAAGGATAAGCTCTTAAATATGAGCCCGTTTTTGCGTCCGACCATAGGGAATATTTTAACAGCTATCATTCTTGTTGTAGGTCTTGTTGTGACTTTTTATCGCTTCACTCAAGGTATTGGAGCAGTCACAAATTTAGATGACAATTACCCTTGGGGTATTTGGATTGGTTTTGACCTTATGTGTGGTGTGGCTTTGGCTGCTGGTGGCTATTTTACCACCGTTGCTTGCTACATCTTAGGCTTAAAGCATTATCATGCCATTGTACGCCCCGCAGTGACCACAGCCTTCTTGGGCTATAGCTTTGTTGTTGTGGCTTTATTGTATGACTTGGGTCAACCTTTACGCTTGCCCTATATGTTCGTTTACTTAGGGACTACCTCCGTACTTTTTGAAGTAGGTCTTTGTGTGGCTACCTATGTGACAGTGCTCATGATTGAGTTTTCTGTGGCGCCTATGGAGTGGCTTGCTTGTAAGTTCCCTTGGTTGTTAAAATGGCGTAAAATGGTCATCCGCGCCACTATTCTTCTTACCATTTTCGGCGTGTGTTTATCTACCTTGCACCAATCTTCCTTGGCGGCGCTCTTCCTTATTGCGCCGGGTAAACTACACCCCTTGTGGTACTCACCCTTTATGCCTATGTTCTTCTTTGTCTCTTCTATGGTAGCAGGTGCTTCTATGGTTATCTTTGAAGGTATGTTGGCACATAAGGGCGTACATGATTATATGGACAGCACACACCTTAAAGAATCTGACGACGTGACCTTAGGTTTTGCCCGCGCCGCATCGTTTATTCTCTTTGGGTACTTTATGTTGAAGTTCATTGACATGGCAGTACAAGACAACTTTAAATACCTCCTCAGCGGTTACGGCTTCTGGTGGATGGTAGAAATGCTCTTCTTTGTGCTTATGCCTGCTTTGATTTACGCCAAGGGCGCACGCGATAAGAACCTCACACTGTGCCGTATAGGCTCTGTTAATGCTGTTTTAGGCATTGTGGTGAACCGTTTTAACGTCAGCCTTATAGCATTCAACTACAACTTGCCGTCTTCGGAAAAGTACTTCCCAAGCCTTGGTGAGATTTGTATTTCTATCTTTGTGGTGACGCTTATCATTACAGCGTATCGCCTTGTTGTGTACCATATGCCCGTGCTCTACGAGCATCCTGACTTTAAGGGCTCTCACTAGGAGGTAAATTATGGCAGCCGGATCTTTTGCAACATTTTATGATTATTTTCTTTATACCAAAACATGGGCCTATGGCTTAATGTTTATCACCTTGCCCGCTTTTACGGCGTATTGGTGCTTGGTGCTTTTTCCTTGTAAGAAAGGGGAAGAATGCCAAGATGAGCATGATGAGCATTAAAATCTAGAAGATTGATATAAGGGGAGGCGTAGAGCTTCCCCTTTTTTTGCGCAAAAAGTGAAGCTCTCTTTTGGAAGGTGAAATTTAGGTACAAAAAAAGCCCTGTTGTTACACAGGGCTTTTTTTGTGGCGCGGCCGAAGAGATTCGAACTCCTGACCTACACGTTCGTAGCGTGGTGCTCTATCCAGCTGAGCTACGGCCGCGTCGACAAGTGGGAAACTACGGAAAAAAGCCTCTTTGGTCAAGCATTTTTTTATATTTTTTTAATTAGCTAATTTTATTATAAAAAATAATGCAAGCTGTACAGTTTTTTTTAACGCAGAATATATTGTGCCATAGCCTCGCCCTGCTTTTGAGGTGAAAATAGTTCTAAAGCCTTTATACGCGCATTCTTGCTTAAAGCGTTGGCCTCGTCTGGATAGCGTGCTAAACGTCCTAAGGCATGGCTCAAACCGTCCACATCGCCCTCAGGGAAAAGCAGCGCTGTTTTTTCGTGTTCCAGCACTTCCATATGCCCTTGTAAATTGCTGGCGACAATGGGTACACCAAAAATCATGGCTTCCATAAGGCTGGTGGGAATACCGTCATGTTCTCCATTGCGTAAAGTGGTACTGTCTGCCACAAAAATATGTGACTTGCGTAATATCTCTGGCATATGTTCATGAGGCACATGTCCTAAGAATTTTATATGCTTTTTTAATCCTCTAAAAAGTGCCCAGAGGCGCAAACCAAAAAGAGCTGGGCCTTGCCCTGCAATTTGAAGTTCAAAGGGAATACCGTCTTTTTTGAGCTTTTGACACGCTCTTAGAATATTCTTTATGCCTTTATGTGCTGTCATATGCCCTGAGGTGAGAATTTGTAATTGTCCATGTCGTGCCATAGGAGGAATTTCTGTATCTTCTGTATTGGGCCAAATGCCGGGAGTATCATACATGCACAGCAATTTCTTTTCAGGGAAATCTGCTTGCAATTTACGGCAAGCTTCTAAAAGTACTTGTCTAGTTTGTTGGGTGTCACAACGCACAAAAGCCGCGTATTGCGCCTTTTTTGCCACAAAGGCAAGGTCTTTCAGTTGGCGAGAATGCAAGGTAAAGGAAAAAGGAATTTGTAAAATACCCGCCGTCACCCACGCCGCTGTGGCTGTACTGTGTGCGTCCACAGCGTGAATATGCTGTGTGTGGTCTTCTTTGCACCAGTCAACCATACGCACCGCTTTGGCAAAATGACAAAAATTACGCCAACGGTACACAGGGCGAAAGCGTTGTTTGGCAGGCAAGGTTTTCCAATAGGTTCTTGGAAGAGAAGAATTGACATGCCCATGTCGCAGTAAGCGTAAAAAGCTGAAAAATGTACCTATTTTTCCTTGTCTTTTGGTAGGAACAGGCAAGGTATAATCGCCGCCCACAAGGGTAGAGATATTGGTGTTTTGTAAGGAGTAGATACGTGTTAATAGCTTGGCCTCATGAAGATTTAAAACGCTTTGGGTTTGCGCTGTACCGTAAGAGGTGGGGAAATCATCTACAATGCACACACCATTAATGCGTTTTTGTGCTGTGTGTAGCAAGGAGTTTTTTCCGCTAGGATCTGGCACAGGAGTTTTGCGCTGGCAAACAAGAAGCCCATCTTCCAACGTATATACAGAGTCGCAATAATCAGCCACGCCGGGGTCATGGGTTACGATAACCATAGCAATACGTCCCTCATGCGCCAGTACGCAGAAGTTTTCCATAACGACCTTAGAAGTGCGCGAATCCAAAGCTCCTGTGGGCTCGTCTGCTAAGAGTATTTTGGGGCTGTTCACCATGGCGCGAGCAATGGCAACGCGTTGCTGTTCGCCGCCTGAAAGCCTGTTGCTTCTGTAACTGATACGGTGTGAAAGGCGTACTAATTCTAAAGCACGTACTACTCTGTCCCAACGCTCTTCGGGGGGGACATTTTCGTAAATAAGAGGAAATTCTACATTTTCAAATACTGTAGAGTGGTCAAAAAGGTTGCTGCTTTGCATAACAAAGCCCATATTTCCACGACGAAAAGAAGCGGTTTCCTCTCTACTGAGGGTAAGCACATCTGTATCAAGTACCCGTAGTGTGCCGCTGTCAGGTGCGTGAAGCATGCCAAGCACATGCAACATGGTGGATTTACCACAGCCAGAAGGCCCCATGATAGCAACCATTTCTCCAGGGACAACAGAAATATTCACACCACGTAAAACAGGTGGAAAGCCAGGATAACATTTATATAGATTTTGTGCGTCAATAACGGGTGTCATAATGAAGCCTATTCAAAGCGTAATGCTGTAACAACGTCCATGCGACTTGCTTGTAATGCAGGATATAGGCCACCGCCCACACCAATTACAGCAGAAAATACAATACTACCAATACTGCTCAAGAAAAGAAGCCAATAGGAAATGGAGCTTCCAAGGGCGTAACTTCCCACTTCTACGGAAATGGTTCCTAAAATTATACCTACAAAGCCGCCTGCTACGGATTTACAAAGAGCTTCTGCCAAAAATTGCGCTAGAATATCTTTATCAGAACCGCCCATGGCTTTTTTCAAGCCTACTTCGCGTGTACGTGCTCGAACAGCGGCAAATGTTCCGTACCAAATACCAAAACCGCCCAACATGAGCGAAGCGGCAATACCAAGCCATAGTAAAGCTTCCACAAACATAAAGGTGTTTTGGATGCGTGTTAATTGCTCATCACGCGTGCGTATCAAAATATTAGGAGCTGTTTGTTGCGCTTCTATAAGTTGAGGTATTTTTTCTACAATCTTACTTACGTCTTCCCAAGCCGTGGCACGAATATGTAAAGAATTTACCTTTCCTTTGCCCCATTGTCTGTCCGTCATGGTGGTATAGGGTAAAAAACCATTTCTAATTTTTGTACCAATCATGATACCGCCCACAACACCCACCACTTCAAAAAGATCGTTTTTTAGGTTGAGCATTTTGCCAAGAGACTCTTGAGGAGAGCCAAAAAGGCTGGTGGCTAATT
>CAYJFR010000103.1:0-7956 GCA_964369335.1 uncultured Desulfovibrionaceae bacterium
ATAAATCCGTAGGAGAGTTACGTCATGCGGGCATTGTACGCTCTTAACTCGCCCTTACCTCAAGGCTTTGTGTATAGTCTTGATGTACGAGCAAAGATGTGTGTCAGTATTTTAGCTTCTATTATTACTGTTATTTTAAGCGCCCCTGAAGCACAAGGCGTGTTGCTTGTGGCTTCTGGCGTGTACGCTTTAGCCATGCGCAAGCCCAAAGCTTTGCTTATAGCCTATGCTGTTATGGCGGTCATGTTTCTTATGGCCATAGGTTGTACGCTTATTATGAAAGAGCTTTTGCCAGCGCTTATGGCTAAATCCACCATAAGCTCTTTGGCAGTGCCCTTTATGCGCTCTATAATCATGTTACATGTTATTTTGCCTTTGGCTTTAACCTCTCGTATTCAAACCATATTAAATTCTTTGCGCGCTCTACGTCTGCCTTTTTGTTTGTATTTGCCTGCGGCTGTGGCTATTCGCTTTATTCCATCCTTTATGAATGATGTGAGCCAAGTCATAGATGCGCTTAAAATACGCGGGCATAAGCCTGGATTTTGGAGTAGCATGCGCCACCCCATCCGCACCATGCGTTTTGTGTGCGCGCCTTTGCTTTTTCGGGCTTTACGTTCTTCAGAAGATTTAGGCATAGCGGCGGAATTAAAAGGGCTTGGTATGGGTAAAAAAATGACTCCCTATAAGCAAAGTCATTGGCATACGCACGATACGCTGTTTATATTGACAACCCTTGTAGTCATGGCTTTGGCTGTGTTTTGTCAGGAATATTTTAACCCTCATGCCGTATCAGGAATGCACTAATGCTTGAATTTAAAAATGTTACCTACACCTATCCTTTTCAAGAAAAGCCTGCCGTAAAAGATATTTCTTTCAGCATTGAGCCTGGTCAACTCTTGGTGTGTACGGGGGCTAGCGGTTGTGGAAAATCTACGCTTACACGTTTGGCCAATGGCTTATGCCCGCATTACTTTCACGGCGATTTACAGGGGCAAATCTTTGTGGATGGGCAAAGTACCGCTGAAAAAAGTATTGCAGAATTGTCTTTTTCTGTGGGAACGCTCTTTCAAGACCCAGAACAGCAATTTTTTGCCCTTAATGTGGAAGATGAATTGGTTTTTGCTC
Source organism: uncultured Desulfovibrionaceae bacterium (assembly GCA_964369335.1). Classification (GTDB taxonomy): domain Bacteria; phylum Desulfobacterota; class Desulfovibrionia; order Desulfovibrionales; family Desulfovibrionaceae; genus CAYJAD01. The sequence continues at coordinate 1,129 of CAYJFR010000103.1, forward strand.
TTGAATGGAAAGATATGTCGCGCGAAGATATGCACAGCGCTGTAACACGTGTTGTCAAAGAATTTGATTTGGCACATCTTTTAGACGCTTCTATTCACGGGCTTTCTGAAGGGCAAAAGCAAAAGGTGGGCTTGGCGTCTTTGAGTGCGCAGTCTACTAAGGTGCTTATTTTAGACGAGCCTAGCGCCAATCTTGACCCAGAAGCCACAGTGGCACTGGCGGCAAAGCTTCAAGAGCTTAAAAGGCAAGGCTTGGCCATATTGGTGGTGGACCATCGTTTGTATTGGCTGAGAGATATTGCTGACAGAGTGCTGGTTATGCAACATGGAGAGGTGCAAGAAGAGGGTGCTTTTGCTTTGCTGGATGACGCCGATGTACGCCAACGCTATGGCTTGCGTAGTACCGTGGTGGAAGATACACGCTTGCAGCTTCCTGAGTGTGCGCAACAAGAAGGGCAAGAGTGCGCCTTGCGTATGAGCGATGTACATTTTGCTTATAAGGGCAAAGAAGCTCTTTTTGCGGGAGCCCATGCGTGTATTCCTTATGGAACCACCATTCTTATGGGGGACAATGGTACAGGGAAAACCACCTTGGCGCGTATCATTGCTGGTTTACAAGCTTACGAAAAAGGGACGTTTTTCTTGCATAATACTGTGTGTGAGCGCAAGGACCGCATCCGTGAAACAGGTATAGTCTTACAAAATACCGACCATCAATTACATATGCGCACTGTGCTTGAAGAGGTGTGTACTTCTTTAGAAATTACGCACACAGAAAAAGCCACACGGCAAGAACACGCTCTGACTCTTTTGCAAGAGTTTGGTTTGGAACACCTTGCCCAGCGTCATCCTCAATCCCTTTCTGGCGGTGAAAAACAGCGCCTTGTGGTGGTGTGCGCCTTAGCTAAAAAACCTCAAATTCTTTTGCTTGATGAGCCTACCAGTGGGCTTGACGGCACCAATATGCAACGTCTTGTTTCTGTGCTTAAAAATTGTGAAGAGCAGGGCGTTTGTATTTTGCTTATTACACATGATTTAGAACTGTTACATCATGTAGGCACGTATGCTTTACGTTTACCTCTTACCCATAATACATAAGGAAAAGTCATGGAACAAAATTCACTACAAGAGAAAGTAGCCTCTCTTATTGAGGGGAAAAAAATCCACACCTTGGGACATCTTGCGCAAGAATGCGGCGTCAGCGAAATAGAAATTGCTCAAGCCTTGCCTGAGGGTATGTGCAAGGTGGCAAAGCTTCAAGATTTCAGCGCACTTTGGGAAGAGCTGAGCACATGGCCTGTAGCCACATTTATTATGACCCATGCAGGTAATGTTATTGAAATTAAAGGGCAACTTCCTAAAGGTAAACTTGGGCATGGTTATTTTAATTTAGGGCACGGACTGCCTTTAAGCGGTCACTTATACCCTGAAAGTATTGACTCCATTGGCTTCTTATCCTTACCTTTTATGGGCTTGGAAAGCTTGAGCGTACAATTTTTTGATGCTACAGGCTCTGTGGTTTTTGGTATTTATGTAGGGCGTGAAAATCGTGTACTTATTCCTGCTGCCAAAGAATCTTTCCTCGCACTACGCGAAAATTACGCTCAATAAAAAGGAATAGTTATGAAATCATTAATTGTATACTCATCCAGAACAGGAAACACTCAAAAAGTGGCAGAAGCCATTGCGGCTGTTCTCCCTAATAGCGACATTTTTCCTGTGGCAGAAGCTCCAAGCGCTGATGGCTATGACCTTGTGGCTGTGGGCTATTGGGTAGATAAGGGTATGCCTGACGCGCAGTGTAAAGCCTATATTGAAACTATTTCTCATGCCACGGTGGGCATGTTTGGAACTCTTGGCGCCTATCCTGACTCAGACCATGCAAAAGACTGTATAGTTAAAGGCGAAGCTTTATTGACTGAACCTGCCCGCGGCAATACTGTGCTGGGTTCTTTTCTCTGTCAAGGTAAGGTTGACCCTAAAATTACGGAAATGATGAATAAAATGTCTAATAATCCGCACCCCATGACGGAAGAACGCAAAGCGCGTCTTGAAGAAGCTGCCAAGCATCCTGATGAAAAAGACTGTGCCAATGCACAAAGTTTGTTTTTAGAATTTGTGCAAAAACTGCAAGGCTAACAACAAAAGCCTGCGTCATATACTTAGAGCGTGTTATACCTTCTAAGAAGAGTACGCAGGCTTTTTTATTTTACAAAGAAACTTCATGACTACAGCCACAAAAAACGCCGCATCCATACCTAATCTACGCGAAACGCTTGCTCTTGTTATTCCGCAACTGGGCTTGATGCTTTGTCATCTGACCATTTCTTTGACGGATATGGCAGTTGCCACACGCATACATACTGACGTGGTGGCGTCCTTAGGCTTAGTGGGGCAGGTATTCACCGTGCTTATGCTTATAACTTCTGTGGTGAGCAGTGGCTGTATGGTGACCATAGCTAAAGCAGTGGGGGCGCAAAAATATCTGCGCGCCAAAAGGTACGCTTTTTTAACCTTAGGACTTGCTACCTCTGTGGGAACGATCTCTGCTGTTCTGGGTATGCTTGCCTTGCCTGTGTTCTTGTATCTTTTAGCTCCCAATGCCGCTGTGGCAAGCATATTGCGTACTTTTATCTTTGCTTACTGTTGCCATATACCATTTTTTTATAGCATGATTATCATGAACTCCATTTTCCGCGCTCATAAGCTGGTGTGGTTTCCTTTTGCCACGCTTATGGTAGTTATGCTTATCAATGCTGTGGGTAGTGTGGGCTTTGGGCTTGGTTATGGGGGCTTACCTAATTACGGCGCTGCGGGGGTGGCGTGGTCTACCTTTGCTTCAGGGCTTGTGGGCGCAGTATGTAATTTTTCTTTTTTATTATATCATGATTTATTGGGAAAATGTCCGCCGTGGCGTTGGGTGCGCATAGGGTGGATGCGCCTTTTTCGTATTGGAGGCCCTGCTACCTTAGGGCAAATATCCTCACAAGCAGGAGCTTTTGTTATTATGGCATTACTGGCTTCTCTTCCTTTTAAAGGTGATGGGGGCAGTGTGGCAGTGGTGGCAGGTATGACTTTAGGCTCGCGCGTTATGGGGGTTTTGCAATTTCCTTTTGCGGCTTTTGGTATGGCGTTGACTATTTCTTGTGGGCATATGCTTGGGGCTAAAAACAGAGCAGGCTGTCTCTTTTTGGGGCGTCAATATTGTTGGTATTCCGCTATAGCTATGAGTGGTGGTGCTGCTGTATTATTTTTCTTTCAAGAGCCTTTGCTGCACCTTTTTGCAGGGCAAGAATCAAATATAGTTATAGTTTTTGAGCAGGCGCGCCTATTTTTACTTTTTGCCTGCTTTTTGGCACCGCTTCAAGTGGCGAGTCAAATGCAGTTGGCTGTTTTTGCAGGGGCGGGGCTCACTTCCATTTCTTGTATAAGCTCTTGCATGCAAATGTGGCTTGTGACAGTTCCTGTGGCCTATGTGCTAAGCTATGTGTATGCTTTGGGGGCTTCGGGTATTTATATAGCTATGGCGGCAGGCAGTGTGTGCGCTTTTATTTTCACCACTTGGCAATTCTATAGAGGACAATGGCTTGCACGTGAGCGGTCTCTGTGTTAATTTTTTACGTATGATGCAAGAAACACAAGACCTTCCCTCTCTTTCTCCTGCTTTAGAGAACTATCTCACCATTATTTTTCGGCAGGAATATGAAAACGGCGCTTGCCGTGCCAGTGATATAGCTCATGAGGCTAAAGTCACACGTTCTTCTGTGACCTCTGCCTTGCGTGTGCTGACGCGTATGGGATATATTACCTATTCGCCGTACAAGCTTATTCATCTGACGGAGCAAGGCAAGGATCTTGCGCGTAAACTTTGGCACCGTAAAATGGTGTTGCAAGATTTTCTTACGAGCGTTTTACACGTTTCTACCGATGTAGCTACAGCCAACGCTTGTGATATTGAGCATGTTATTTCTGATGATGCGCTTATGCGTTTGCAACAATTTTTGCTGTACTTACGCCATTGTGCTCCGGAAATGCTAGAGTGGCACACAAAATATGAAGAGAAAAGAGAATTTCTTCTCACAAAAATTCATGGCAATAAAGCCCATTCTTCTTAACAACTAGTTCATCTCTTTATTTTTCTGAAATATCAGACAGCCTTTATATTAAGTTATTTTTAATAAAAATAGAGTGTGTTTATTTTTACTTCAGACAGCAAGATGGTATGTTGTGGACAAAAAAATTTTTACATCAAAAGCAAATACGCTGAAAGCTTTAGCTTCTTGTCAAGAGCTTCATGTTCCGCCAATGTTCATTATTGATGCGGCAGGTTGGACCAATGATTGTGAAAAGGTTTTGCGAGAACTGAAAAATTTTGCACGAGAATTACGGAAAGGCGAATCTGAGGGACAACAATATTTTTCACACAATTATGCTGTTCGTTCGTCCAGTGCAAAAGAAGATACTGCACAAATGTCTGGGGCGGGTGCTTTTGTTTCCTTACTTCATATTCCCATGGAAGTAGAATCCCATCGTCATAATATGGCAATGCGCAATGCCATTGAGGCAGTGTTTGATTCTTACGGACAAAGAACGAATGAAGACCAGGTTCTTATCCAACCTATGTTGCTTTCAGTGCTCAGCGGTGTGATTACTACAAAGGTGCTTGCGGATGGTGCTCCGTACTATGTTGTCAACTATGACGACGAAAGTGGAAAAACGGATACTGTGACAAGTGGAGCAGAAGGGAGTAAAACAGTCTTTGTTTATAAAGATGTGAAAGCTTCGGATTTTGACTCTCATAGATTATATTCTTTTATTCAATTTGCCAGAAGGTTGGAACAGCTTTGCCATTCTGATGAGCTTGATATTGAATTTTGCCTTGATCAAAGTGGGAAAATTTGGCTCTTACAGGTGCGTCCTTTATGTACTCAGCATGATTGGATTATTCAGTCTAAGGAAAAAGTTTTTCAGCATATTGGTTTTGTCATAGATTTTTTAGAAGAAAAAATGTCGCCTCAGGATAATGTGTATGGAAATACAACTATTTTAGGTTGCATGCCGGATTGGAATCCTGCGGAAATGATAGGCGTGACTCCACGCTTGCTTGCCAGTACTTTGTATAGACATTTTATTACACACAGAACGTGGGCTTTAGCGCGTGAAAAAATGGGTTATAGGCTTGCGTCGCCTGATGAGCTTATGGTGTTGCTTGCAGGCAGGCCTTTTATAGATGTGCGTCAAAGCTTTAACTCTTTTTTACCAGCGGACATATCTCCCTATACAGCAGAAGTTCTTGTAAACGCTTGGCTTGACAGGCTTAATAACTATCCACAACTTCATGATAAAGTTGAATTTGAAATAGCCACAACGGTAATGACTTTTGATTTTGATCATGTGTTTCAAAGGCGTTATCCCAATTTACTGTCCAGCGAAAGATATAATCAATATAAAAAACAGCTTACAGAGCTCACGGCTTCTTGTCTTAATTTAGAGAATAAACACAATTCGATGGATTGGGCGTATGACGCCGTTATTGAATTGAGTATTCGTCAGGAAAATCGAAAAAGATCTTTGCTGGAGAATTCGGTTAATAATGCCTCCATATCTGCATCAAAACTTCTTTCAAAAATCATTGCTTATGCAGAGGAATGTCAACAGCTTGGCACTCTTCCCTTTGCTATACTTGCGCGGCATGGTTTTATTGCAGAGGCTTTGCTACGTAGTGCTGTGGCGTGTGGAGCTATCACAAAAGAAAGGGTCGCTGAGTTTAAGGTTTCTATACAAACAATTTCAGGTATTATGTCTTATGACTTTCAACAAGTGCATAAGGAGAAAAACTCTGTAAAATCTTTCTTAGATAAATATGGGCACTTACGACCAAATACGTATGATATCCTTTCACCTTGTTACAAAGAACGAGAGGGGCTTTTTGACGGCTCTATGGCGCACCCACATATACACAGTGAGCTTTTTGAATTTACAGAGGCAGAGCAAAGGGCAATAAGTCATCTACTCAGTGAAGCTAACCTTCCAACTTCCATAGAAAATTTTGAAAAATATATTAGAAAAGCCATTGCGGGACGAGAGTTTGCGAAATTTGTTTTTACAAAAAGTATATCTGATATTTTAGAGAATATTGCTCTTGTGGGGCAGCAGTATGGGCTTGATAAAGAGATGCTTTCGTATATAAGCTTTCACGATATTATTGCGTGGTCTTCACATGCTCTTCTACGTAAACCTCAGGAATATTTTTATGAAAAATATCTTCAGGGCAAAGAGCTTTATGATATAGGGCGAAGTTTGAAGCTGAGCTATATTATTCGTTCTCCACGAGATATTTTTGTCGTGCCGCAACATCGCAATACGCCGAATTTTATAGGCAAGGGTTGTATTGAAAAAGAGATAATCTTGCTTGATTCGCAAACTTCGTGCAAGGAAAATCTTGATGACTTGCTTGTGTGTATTGAAAATGCAGACCCTGGTTTTGATTGGATATTTACGCGTTCTATAGCAGGTTTGATTACTAAATTTGGCGGTACCAATTCGCATATGGCAATTCGCTGTGCAGAATATGGCTTGCCCGCCGCCATAGGGGTGGGAGAGGTTCTTTTTGCACAAGTGACAAAAAGTAAAAGATGTATACTCAATATTGATGCAAATGTTATTCAAGCTCAGGATAAGTTATAAGGTATTACTTTGTATAGCTAAATAATATAATCGACTTGAACTGAGTTATAAGATGTGTTGTTAGAGCAAACCATGCAGGAAGCTTATAACGTAATTCAAGAAAGGTAGTGATGCTTGTGCATATAGAGGAAAAAATTTTTGG
>CAYJFR010000104.1:0-7838 GCA_964369335.1 uncultured Desulfovibrionaceae bacterium
CACAAAAAAAAGCTTGCGTCTAAAAAAAATCATCTGTAGTATTTGGAGGCGTATATTCTTATCATAAGAGACTTTTCTGTCATCTCGCACTACATGGCGGAAAATCAAGACAAGTATACCACAAAACTCGCATAACTTTTATTATTTTTTTCAAAAACATATAATGTATGTGGGGTTTCGTATGTCTATACTCCTTGATTTTTGGAAGCAAGCTATTGCCTTTATGACCACGTCTGAAGTAAACACCTGTTATACCTCCCCCTTAAAGCGTAAAAATAGAGTTCCGGAGTATTTTGAACAACTGGAACCCAGACAACTCCTCTCCGCCACACAGGTAGATACTACCAATTTTGATACCAGCGTAGTAGAACCTGTCATTGTGACCTTGGGCAATACCGTAGACGGCACAGGCAAAGCCATTGACCTTGCCACCGCCGACATCATGTCCATTGTCAACGATGTAGAAAGCTGGATTGAAGACACGTATACAGATATTACCGATGAAATTCCCGATGGAGATATTTCCATGGGGGACGCCACCGTCACAGGTGATCAAGAAATCAGCCATAAAACCGACTTGGGCATGTGGCTCTCCATTGGCGGCGACCTCACCATCAATGACGCCTTTTTCTCCGATGCCAAGGACAGCTCCAGCACTACGCTCTTACTTATGGCGGCAGGAGATATTCACCTCAACAATGTGGACTTTACCGGCATTGAATCAGTCATTATTCGTGCGGCGTCTGTATATCTTGACGGCGTCAGCTTCTTCGAAGGAAGCGTAGACACCAGTAATATTGATAATTTTCAAGTCCTTGCCATGGACAGCATCACTTTTAAAGGCACGGGAGCAGTGGATTCCAATGCCAATGTCAATTTTACATTCAATGCCAATGAATCCATTACCTTAGAAAAAGGCGCTAGCATTGTTAATAATAATTTGGCAAACGGTCTCACAAGCAATGTGAGTTTTCACGCCAAGGATATAAGCATTACAGGCACAGGGCTTGCCAACCATACCACCATTAATATTGACGGAAATTTTGAAGCCAGAGCCGTAGAAGAAGCCTTTTTACATCCTCTTTTGGGCTTGTTACCCATACGCTTTTCCTCTGGTTCTGCCAGCGTCACCATTAAAGACGCCACCATTCTTGCCAATAATGTGGATATATCTGCCAAAGCCACCACCAGCGCAGAATATAACTTTCCAAGCATTGGCGAACTCACCGACAATGTGTACCTTGACGCCATAGTCAACACCTTTAAAGATGAAAGCGTCTTGAACTTTTTCGGTCTTTTTGGTCTTGATATAGACACAAGCAATGCCGTTCTTGAGGGCACAGGCACGCTTGGTGATGCCATAAGCGAAATCCAATTTGGCCCCATAGCCGCGCCCATTCCTCCCGGCATTGGTGGCATGCTAGCCATTCCCAGCTCTTCCATAGCAGATTTATTTAATATGTTTATGGAAAGTTTCTCTGTAGAATTGCCATTTCTTATCAGCACCGTCACCGCAGAGGCTGATGTAACCATCAGCGGAAAAACCACCATCAAAGCTCTTGACGGCTCATTGAATATTTCAGCCCATGCCGCCGGTATTAATGAAGCTGACAGCCACACGCCCTTAGTGGGGGTCAATGTCAATATGAACACCGTCAAAGCCACGGTGAGCATTGGTAATAATGATATAGACCTCGGTTATGGCGTAGATGTCATAACGCTTTGGGCCAGTGAAGATGTGAATATAGCCAGCGTTGTGGAAAATACCAATAAAATCAAGCTCGTCACTATGTTTGAGCCTGTACCGCGTAAGAAAGACGGTAGCCAAAAAGGACTTTTCAAGATTTCCGATGGCGCGTCGGTAGCTTTTGCTATGGGTATGAATGACGCCATTTCTACGGTACTACTCGGACGCCATGTTAGCGTAGAAGCACAAAGAGAAATAAATATTTCCAGTATTACAGTGGAAAATCTCTCCAATGTTGCCACATCCAATTCCACAGCCAAGGGCCTTTTGGCGGTGAATGTAGCCTTAAATATGGGCACTGGCGCCAGCTATGTAAATATACGCGGCGACTTGACCGCAGCACGCGATATCAATGTGACCTCCACCATATTCGGCTCTCTTACCACCATCAGCTCTGCCATTAAAGGGCTTATGCATGAAGCAGCGCCTCCGCCTTACCAAGAGCCCCTTTTGGGGGATGTTATAGCGGCGCCCCTCACTAAAATCATTTCTGATATGATGCGCCCCTTAGCCGCAGCTGCCAAGTCTCTTAATTTAGGGCTTGGGCTCAGTGCTTCCATTGCAGCCCATGATTCCAGTGCACAAACACATATTGGCAGTACGGCGCGCATAGTTTCTCATCATGGTTCTGTACAATTACATTCACAAGCCGACACCACGCCCGTAATAGAAGCCAATGCCAGCGGTTCTTATGCGCAAGAAGTATCTGTAGTGGCACTCAGTCCTAGCGCAAGCAATGCCAGCACAAGCACACGTCCACAAAATGGTGCGGCAGTGGCGGCTGGTGTCAGCAACTTAACCAATACAGCAGAAACCAAGGTAGACGACGGCGCCAGCATTACCTATTCCTATCGTTTGGATATTTCTTCCGATGCCAACTATCATTTGCCGTCTTCGTTGCGTTCTTTACGCGGCTTCCAAATCATGAACTTTGGTACAGGTATTGAATTTAGCATAAGCGAAAGCGCTGAAGCTCTGGGTGGTTTTTTATCCGCCTTACCTGTGGCAGACTTACAAAATTTTGTGGCAGGGGTACACGAAGACCTTGATAAACTCACAGAAGAATATTTGGACCTTCAAGACGCCGTGCTCGGCTCTGCCTTTAATTTGGACAATGTCAATGGCAATCAAGGCTTTGCCGTGCCTAACTCCTATGTGTACGCCTCTACGGGCGGCGCTAAGGTGCTTTCTGTCTCCGCATCTCTTGCCTATATTTTACAAGATAATACGTCCTTAGCCACAGTGGGTGACAATGTTTCTATCGTTCGCTCAGGCGGCGCGACGTCTGCTGATATAAATACACAAGACAACACCATACAGCTTGACGACTATTATGCCAACACTTCGGGAAATTTTGTCTATGAAGTCAGCGCTCAAGGCAAAACACTAGACAATCTGACAGCAGGTGAAAGCTATTACGGTGAAGTGGATGCCAACGGAAAACTCAGTATTTACACAGCTGAAGGCGGTAGTCCCATCACGCTCAATAGTCTCACATCCTCCTCTGGTGAGCACTATTTCCTCTTTGAACAATACCAACCTGCTACCGTTTCCATTGATATTACTCAAGACAGTTGGCAGACACCCAAGGACAGCACCATGCTTGCCTTGAATGAGCCACACGCATTCAGTGACGGTGATATTGTTGTTGTGGGCGATACCTTAGGCTTGGATACCGACGCCCTGTATATGGTGACAGTCATCAGCGATACTGAGCTTGCTTTCAAAAAAATAGAAAATGGCAAAGTAGCTGACGATTTTAGCGTCTTGAACATAGCAACCCTCACCGAAAATCCTGACGACGGCGTAACTATGCACTATATTATGGACGCCACCGACGCCCAAAAAAACGCCGCCAATATTTCCCTTTCTTTCACTGCGGAAGAATTTTCCTCGGCCAATACCAAGAGCTATAATGTTTTTGCAGGCTTTGCATCCGGCGATGTGGTGACCTATACTGCCGCTGACCCAACAAAAAGCCTTGAAGGTTTAGAGTCTGGTAAGCAATATGTTTTACAACTTATGGGCAGTAACAGCTTTATGCTCACAGACAGCCAAGGTAATGCTCTCACGCTTAAGCTAGACAACGACGCACTCAGCACCGACCACACTTTCTATAAAGCAGCCACTGCCAACACCAAGGCAGCTTCTGTGACTCTGCAAGAGCAAGACCTTAAAGTTCATTCCATCAGCAGAGACGGCACTACCTACACCAGCCTTTCTGTGCAAAGAAAAACCGACAGCATTGCTTCTGACGCACCAGAAATAGAATTATTCCGCTCTGGCGATATTATTACCTATACAAGCGTTGGTGAAAGCATCTCTGGATTAACGAACGGTGATCAGTACGAAGTGTCCGTATTGGCAGACAATAAACTTGTCTTGCGCGCCTATGATGAGCAGACAAAGGAAGCCGTAGGCAATTATATTATGGTGGGACAACAGGCAGAAGACAACAGCGTCCACACCTTTACGCTGACAGAAGCCAAGAGCAATGCCCCCATTGACATAGAACAAAGTGAACAAGATGTTGATGAGGCAGGTGTGTTTTATGTGGGTGAAAACAGCTTTAAAAACGGCGACCAAGTCACCCTCTTGACCATTGACAATGACGCCTCTTCCGAAGATGAAGCGGTGTATACCGACAGTGGTATCTACACCGTCACCAATATTTCCGAAACCTTAATCACACTGACAGACGAGCATGGTCAGATAAAATACTTGTCTGAAGATATAGAAAGCGAACACCATGCAGAATTTATTTTACGTCTCAATGTGGACGATTTCGGCATTAAAAAAGTACAAAATAACGCCGTACAGCTGAACGGGGACACCTCTGCCCTCTTTGACGGCGACACAGTGCGCATAAACGGCAGTATAAGCTACACCTATGTGGACGATGATGACAATATTGTCACCGAAACTCTCAGCGGTGACGAGCTTGCCGAAAAAGAATTTATTGTAGCGCTGAATTTTGCCGTCAATGCCGACGGTACGAGAAGTGATATAATAGAAAGTGTGAATCTTTCCGTGGACGGTGAGGCATTCCTTGCAGGTGACTATATCACCATTACGCGCCTTTCCGGCACTATGACTCTGGTTAATATTGACCACGCTGTCACGCACAATGATATTTTAACAACGCCCTATGTCTTCCAAAGCACTGGCATTCACAATGCCACAACAGGCAGTCACGTGACCTACAGCATTGGCGAAGGTGAAAACCTCACCATGCATACCTTTACCATCACCGTCTTGGATAACTATCACTTTGTCCTCACAGATTTAGAAGGTGATTATATTAAGGTGACGGACTTCTTTGACAACATCATACAAGGCACACAAGGGCAGTTGGCAAAATCTGTAGGCGGTTTACAATTTACCGCAGACAATATCCTCACCGAACAGCCCTATATTGCATATGATGCTCACGGCTTTACCAATGGGCAAACAGTTATTTATGAAGGTAAGGATAGCGACGGCGAAGACGTCACAACAACCTATTATGTCATGGTACGCGATGCCAATTCTTTCTACCTTGCCGAAAGCTTTAACTATGCCATGATTGGGCAGTCCCTTGGCTATGAGGCTTTAAGTGACGGAACATTGCGTTCTGAAGATGCTGGCATTTACATCACAGCCACCAGTACCGATAAAACTATCAACTTGGCAGGTCAGCTCTTCTCCGGTCTTGGACCCACCACAGGACTTTTCCCCGCCTCGACCTATGTGGTACCGGGCAAGCCTAACGCTGCCATAAAAACCTATCTTACAAGTATAAAAAATCTTCCCAATCAGCTGAAGAAAGGTTTCCCCCTCCCTCAGCGTTTCCCCAGCTCTTCCACAGGCGCAGGGGTCAGCGTGCAGTATTTGGATTTTGCACATAATACGCAAGCTACATTGGGGCATGGCGGCAGTTATGAAGACACAAGCATTATTGGCAAGAACCTTCAAATTGAAGCCGATACCGACAATGGCATATTCTCCCTACTTCTTGTGGGCGCCATGGGTGATTTAAATTCTCTTTCTGGCTCCGTAGGTTTTGTGGATGTGACCAATACCACCATAGCCGACATGAGCATAGGCAATGCCACAGTGCAAATAGGCAATGGCGTAGCAGGCGATGTCTTTATTTCTGCCATGGATAATACTTATTATACACAGCTTTCCTTAGCACTTAACATCAGTGAATTTGCCGCAGGTGGCACGGTTTTTGTGCAAACCATTGAACGTGAAACTCTTGCAGGTATGGGCAATGACAGCAGTAATACACTGCCCAGTGCCAAGCCCAAGGGTAAGGTGTATGTCAACGGTGATGTAGACGTCAACGCCCATGCCACAGGACAAAATATTGTTGGTATTGTGGGCGCTTCCGTGGCTTCGCCCTATGATCCTGCAAGTGGAAATTTTGTCAATCCAGAGCAATATTTTAAAGGAGTAAATGATTCTTTAAGTAGTTTATCAAATCTTGCAGCCACCTCCAAAAAGAAAAAGCAACTGCCTCAAAACCAGACTACCACGTCTTTCTTACGCATGGGTGATTTGCTTGCGGCGCATGCAACAGAAGTAGCAAAATTAGATTCTACCACGCCTACTTCTACAGGCAAAAGCACAGCCATTGCAGCACAATTCCTTGTAAGCACCTATGACGAAACCACAAAAGCCTTGGTACAAGATTTGTCTACCTTGGTGGTGGCAGGCTTTACGGCGCGCGCCCTCAACGACACCAAACAATATATGGTAGCAGGTGCCATGGCCATTGCCACTTCAGGCAACACAACTCCCCCAGCAGGACAAAATAACAATTCTGCCAAAGGGGCGGCTCTTGGCATAAGCATCAATGACAAAACCACCGAAGTGGGCATAGACAATATACTTGATATGCAGGTGGTCAATGATGTGCTTCTTCAAGCTATGGATGAAAGTTTTACCCTAGCCATAGCTGCTGGCCTTGGTGCAGCCTCCAATGGCAATGGCGGCGCCGGTACAGGTCTTGGCAACTTCCATACCTCCACAACCAAAGCCTATATTAGCAATAGTGACCTCACTGTAGAGCAAGGCTCTGTGAATATTGAAAGCACGCGCGATGTTTTTATGGTGACTGTAGCAGGCGGTGGTGGCGGCGGTTCTACCAAGGGGGTGGGGCTTTCTGTGGGTGTCAACACCCTTGACGGCAATACCGAAGCCTATATGTATAACACCTCAGCCCTTGTGAACGGCGACATTACTGTCAAAGCCATAAGCGGTAATGACGGCGTGTCCCCTGACGTGAGCATAGACGAAGACACACCCGGTGAAAGTGGTATTTCTTCGGTGGGTGATGGCTACAACCTCATTACCATAGGCGCTTCTGTGGGCGTTGCCACCGACGGCGCTGGCAGTTCTGGGGCTTTAGTGGTCAACATTATCAGCGGTGAAACCAAGGCGTATATAGAAGGGGCTTCCAAAGCACAAGACAGTGTTATCTCCAAAACAGGTGATATTGTAGTACAAGCTGTGGACAGCTTTGCCCTTTTGGCCATTGGCGGCTCTGTTGCCTTTTCTAACTCTGGTAACAGCAACACAGAAGCAAAATCCTTTGGCGCCATGGCAGCCTATAATATGGTAACCTCCACAAGCCAAAGTTATATAAAGAATATTTCTGTGGGCAGTAGTCGTTATGACAATGCCATTATTACTGTACAATCCCTTGCAAAACAGCATATTTTAAGCATAGCTGCGGCGGTGAGCGGCTCTAAGGGTGGAGATTCCACAGCCTTTACCTTGGCAGGTAATGTCTTAAGCGCAGGCGCGCACGCTGGTCTTGATGGCGTTGCCGTCACAGCCCAAAATTTAACCGTACATTCTGCCAATGAATCCACTATTCTTTCCTTAGCCGGTGGTATTTCTGCGTCCTTAGGCGGTGACAAAAATACCGCGGCTGCCATTGCTGTCAACGCCATTACAGGCGCCGATATGCCAGATTTTGACCCCGAATCTTTGAGCAAGGATATGCCCATATCTGACGCTGCTCAAGAACAGGGTAACTTGGACGTCAGAGCCTATGTGCGTAATGCTGAAATAGTGTTACAAGGCAGCGCAGACGATTGCT
>CAYJFR010000105.1:0-7805 GCA_964369335.1 uncultured Desulfovibrionaceae bacterium
TGTGAAAGACACTTCCTAAATTTTCAATATTTATTTTTTATATATTTAATCCACTTGGACTACCCATGTTTGGTTTTCTTTTTAAAAAGATTTTTTGCAGCAAAAATGACCGCTATCTCAAAAGAAAAATGGCACTTGTACAAGCCATTAATGCCCTTGAAGCTGAAATAGAAGCTTTAACCGATGACGAAATCAAAGAACGCATCGCCCAATATAAGCACGAAGTACAAGAAGAAGGCAAAAGCCTTGATGATGTGCTCGTGCCTGTTTTTGCCTTAGTACGTGAAACCTCACGCCGTGTATTGAGCATGCGCCATTACGACGTGCAGCTTTTGGGCGGCATAGTTTTACATACAGGTAAAATTTCCGAAATGAAAACAGGGGAAGGAAAAACCCTTGTGGCAACCCTTCCTGTGGTGCTCAATGCTCTTTCTGGTAAAGGTGTGCACGTTGTTACCGTTAACGATTATCTCGCCAAACGTGACTCGGCATGGATGGGACAATTATACAACGCCTTGGGTTTAAGTACCGGCGTTATTGTACATGGTCTTAACGACGATGAACGCAAAGCCGCCTATGCCGCAGATATTACCTACGGAACCAACAATGAATTTGGTTTTGACTATCTGCGTGATAATATGAAGTTTTATGTGGAACAACTGGTACAGCGCAAGCACAATTATGCCATTGTGGACGAAGTTGACTCCATCCTCATTGACGAAGCCCGTACGCCGCTTATTATTTCCGGCGCCTCTGAGGACGCTGTGGGACAATACCATATTATGGATGAAGTGGTGCGTAAGCTTGTAGCAGAGCAAGACTACACCATAGACGAAAAAGCCCGTTCCGCCATGCTTACCGATGCTGGCGTAGCTCATTGTGAAGAGCTTTTAAAAGTAGAAAATCTCTTTGACCCTTCCAATATCACGTATCAGCACCATATTTTACAAGCTTTGAAAGCCCATACTGTGTTCCGTCGTGACATTGAATATATAGTACAAGACGATCAAGTAGTCATTGTAGACGAATTTACAGGGCGTCTTATGCCTGGTCGCCGTTTCTCCGACGGCTTACACCAAGCTCTTGAAGCCAAAGAAAAAGTAAAAATTGCCGCAGAAAACCAAACTTTGGCTTCTGTGACCTTCCAAAATTACTTCCGCCTATATGACAAACTCAGTGGTATGACGGGTACAGCCGATACGGAAGCTGTGGAGTTTCAAGAAATCTATGGCCTAGAAGTTATCAGCATTCCTTCCAATATGCCTATGGTGCGTAAAGACCATTCCGACCTCATTTACCGCACCCAAAAGGAAAAATTCCTTGCCATTGTGGATTCCATTGTAGAATTGCACGCCTCAGGTCAGCCTGTGCTTGTGGGAACTATTTCCATCGAAAACTCAGAACTTATTTCGCAATTACTCAAAAAACGTAATATTCCGCACAATGTATTGAACGCCAAGCATCATGAAAAAGAAGCTGAAATTGTAGCTCAAGCAGGTCAAGCGGGAAAAGTCACCATTGCCACCAATATGGCAGGGCGCGGTACAGACATTGTGCTTGGTGAGGGCGTTAAAGAATTGGGTGGGTTGCACATTCTTGGTACAGAACGCCACGAAAGCCGCCGTATTGACAATCAGCTACGCGGCCGCTCTGGTCGTCAAGGCGACCCCGGCTCTTCACGTTTTTATCTCTCTCTTGAAGACGATCTTATGCGCCTTTTCGGTTCTGAACGTATTTCAGGCATTATGCAAAAGCTTGGTCTTGAAGAAGGCGAGTCCATTGAAAATTCCATGGTCACGCGTGCTGTAGAAGGAGCACAAAAACGCGTAGAAGGGCATCACTTTGAAATACGTAAGACTTTGTTAGACTATGATAATGTTATGAGCCAACAGCGCGAAGTTATCTATACTTTGCGTCGTGAGCTTATTGAATCCAAAGATTTAACTTCTGTCATTGACGAATTTTGCGAAGACCTTTTAGACGATATATACGCCGCAGACTTGGCAAACACTTCTAAAAAAGCCCTCTCAGAAGAAGAAGCCAACGACATCCGCACGCGTTTACGTGAAATATTCACCTTTGACCGTGTTCTTGCCGAAGACGCGCCTTTGCCCTCGCGTGAGGAAGCCAAGGAACTGGTGCAAAGTATTTTACAACAATTACACGACGACGCACCAGAGCTGTATAAAGATATTCTTCGTTACTTCCTTCTTGAAGAACTGGACAGATGCTGGAAAGAGCATTTACGCAATATGGACGCGTTACGCGACGGTATTGGTTTACGTGGCTATGGGCAGAAAGACCCCAAACTTGAGTACAAAAAAGAAGGCTTTGAGCTTTTCCAATCTATGATTTTCCGTATTCGCGAAAATGTTTTCAAAGCCCTTACACGCGTGCGTATACAACGTGAAGAGCCTGTGGAAGAGTTACAGCATAAAGAAGAGCCTCAAGCCGTGAGCTATTCTGGCCCCACAGAAACAGGCGACGTATTGGAAGAACAAGCCAAAGCAGCGGATAAAATAGGCCGCAACGATGTTTGCCACTGCGGAAGCGGGCGCAAATATAAAAAGTGCTGCGGCATGCGAGATTAACTCGATATTCCAATTTTTAAATTGCGCTTTATATAAAAACGTCTGTGCATGGCACAGACGTTTTTTACGTTATTACGCATACTATTTTTATTAAAAATGATATTTTTCAGGCGAGAAAAGTACTTGCAAAAATGGTAATTACAAAAAAGCCTTATTGTATACAAAAATGAGCCAAAAACAAAGTATTTACTTACTGCATTTTTTCGCGTAAACGAGGACTCGCGTTATGTGAGTACGTGTAAAGAATCCCGACAAATCTGTCGGATTCCTTTACACAAAGCAGTATAGTAAGATTTTAACTGCCAATATTTTCAACATGTTAAACTTTGGCACAACATTTGCTATAAGATAGCAACTGACTATCAGAAACACTTTTTGGAGATTATCATGAAAAAGATTTTAAGCATTCTTGTATGTACTTTAGTATTAGCTGCTGGCGCTATGGAAGCCAAAGCCGCTCTTTTAACAGATTGGGAGTATGACCTTACTTCTGTGAGCCTCACAAACTTTAATACAGACTTTGTAACAGTAGGCACTGCCGACAATGGCAAAGATAACATGAGCTTTAACTCTGGAGGCTATGGTGTTACCATCAATCCTAACGGAGGCTCCCATGGAGATCTTACTTTTGAGGGAGATAACTCTTCTGCTTCCAGTACCAACAAAGACGCTCTTTTAAACCAAACCACAGTCGACTCCGAAAGCACTTCGAACACTCCTGCAACAAAGTTGGCAGATTTGACTTTTAGCTATAGCGTTGTTTCTACTGAGAACTCTAATGTACGCATGACCATTACTTACACCATGCCTTTGTACACCTTTTATGATGCAGATACTGGAACTGCCTATGTTTACTATAACAATAGCGAAGTATCTACCATGGGTGCTACAGCCATTACCCATGACGGCTACAAATACGGTATTACCGGCGTAGGCTTATTTGTTGACGATAGAGCTTTAGTTTCTCTTCCTGGCGCCGAAGGTGACCCTAACCTTTATTCTGGTTGGGCCATCAATGAAGACACCATGAAAAACAACTATGAGGAATATGTAGTTGGCGGAGACAATAACGTTTCTATAGGTGAAAAAACCAACCCAGGTGACTTTAAAATCTCAGGTGTATTTTCCATCGCAAACTCAAAAGTTACCCCTGACCCAGCTCCTACACCAGAGCCTGCTACCATGCTCCTTATGGGCCTTGGTCTTGCCGGTCTTGGCTTGGTAGCTCGTCGTCGTAACAAGTAGTTTTATACTAGCCCATTTTCAAGCCACTTACTGTAAGGTAGGTGGCTTTTTTTGTGAGATACTCAAAGATACAAAGTAGGCTTTCAAAAATATTTTACAATAGAGCTTTACTAAGATTTTTTTTTATCATAGGCTCTAGCTTCTATTTTTGGTTATTATGCTTACTTTTTTCAAGCCATTCTTCTCACCGTCAGCCTAGCTATGAGACGCCCATGCCAGAGAATACATCCTCCTACACTTTTAGTAATAGCTCCTTAGTTGATGTGCCCACCATGCTTATAAACTCTAAAGTGGGGCATTGGTATATCCTTATAAATAAAGAGACACAACATACAGAGCTCTTTATGGATGATAACCTCAAAGTACACTTTGCCATAAAAAGTGAGCTAGCTCCACACGAGGCCTATGACCATTGGTTTAACCGTATAATAGAAGAAGAGCGCCCTTATATTCTTAAAGCTGTAGCAGAAACAGCAGTACATCCTCATGTACAATTTGAAATAGAATATTCGTGGGATCACCCTGAGCTTGGTATTATTCCTGTGCGTGTGCTTGCTCAAAGCTGCCCCACCACACAAGAAACGCATATGGCTTTGGGCGGTTCTCTTGTGTTGCTCAATGACATTCAACGCATGAGCAGTGCCTTGCGCAAATCTACTGTCAATATGGAAACCATGTTTGCCGCCAGCCCCACTGCCATAGGTATTTGGCGCATTACCTTTTACCGTGACGAGCCAGGTTCTATACTAGAAAGATTACAAAAAAGTGATGGTAGTGATTGGACTTTATGCCTTGAAGACTGTAACACCAAGCTTTTAGAATTTTATGGTATCGCAAATAAAGACGCTTTAAAAAATTCTTTTCACCAATTTTCTCCCGAAAAACAACCTTGCGGTGAATTCAGTTCTAAAAAAGCCAAAGAGGCTCTGCTCATTGCCCTTGAAAAAGGACAAAATAATGTTGAGTGGCTTCATAACAATGCACAAGGAAAAGCAATGCCTTGTGAAATATCTATGATCAGCACACAGCTTGCAGGGCAAGAAGTTTTTATCAGCTATATACGTAATTTGAGCGTCGAAAAAAAAATCATTAAAAAGCTTGCCGAACGCCAAGAGAAATTACAAGAAGCTCTTCAAGTGGCTGAAGAGGCGCGTCACAGTAAAAACCTTTTCTTTGCCAATATCAGCCATGAAATACGCACCCCCATGAATGCCATTATGGGTATGAGTCATTTGTGCTTACAACACACACAAGACAAAACCATCCGTCATTATTTAGATAATATTCACAGAGCTGGGGAAAGTCTCTTACATATTATCAATGACGTACTTGATATTTCCAAGATTGAAGCGGGAAAGTTAGAGCTTGAAAATGCCTCCTTTAGCCTTGCCCATATTTTAGAAAATATTTCCACCATGGCGTGTAGCCTTGTGGGGAAAAAATCCGTTGAAATTCTTTTTAATGTAGACCCAACCTTACCCACACAATTTATGGGCGACGGTATGCGCCTTGGGCAAGTGTTCACCAATCTCTTTAGTAATGCCATTAAATTTACTAAAGAAGGCTATATTTTACTGAATATTTATAAAAAGGCACAGCGCGGCAATATTTACACCTTGGGCGTCGAAGTAACAGACACAGGCATTGGCATGAGCAAAGATCGTCTCGCCGCCATTTTTCGCCCCTTTGAGCAAGCTGAATACAATATTACACGCCGCTTTGGTGGTACAGGTTTAGGGCTGACCATCAGCAAAAACATTGTGGAGCATATGGGCGGTGAAATATTTGTCAACAGCCAAGAAGGTTTAGGAACAACCTTTTCCTTCCATGTGAACTTGCTAGAACATAAAGAAAATACTTGGATAGATACGCATATTGCCAAAAAAGAAAGATTTCTTATCATCGACGATATGCCTATGTCTGGCTTTGTGCTTATGGAAATGCTTGAGCTGTGCGGCTTTCATGCAGATACAGCGCACAGCTTTGACCAAGGCTTTGACCTTTTGTGCCAAGCTGAGCAAGAAGGCAATCCTTATACATTTGTCATCATAGATTGGAAAATGCCAAAGATAACAGGGTGCGAGGCAGGGCTGCACATTAAAAACAGTGCCTTACAACATACACCAACCTTATTGCTCACTTCAGCATACGGCTCTGAAATTCTTACGGAAACATGGAAAAATATTTTCGTGGACTTTATACCCAAGCCCGTGATTCCCGTGAATTTGTGGACCACTATTATGAATACGCTTCATATCCCCGTACAGACACAAACACAACATGCCGCCACAGAGGATATTTCTGCCTATGAAAAACTTGCAGGGCATACAATTCTTTTGGCAGAAGACAATGAAATTAATCAAGAAATTGCCATAGCCCTTTTGGAAGATTTACAGCTTACTATTCAAGTGGCAAATAATGGGCAAGAAGCGCTAGATCTATGCAAAACACAGCAATTTGACGCCATTCTTATGGATATTCAAATGCCTATTATGGACGGCCTCACCGCCACCACACATATTCGCACTTTACCCAATTATGATAAAGACAGCACGCCCATCATTGCCATGACAGCCCATGCTATGCAAATGCACAAACAACAAAGCTTTGAGGCAGGCATGAATGACCATATAACAAAGCCCATTGACCCTAAAGAATTGCGCAAAGTGCTCTATAATTGGATTATGACCAAAGAGTAAACCGTCGAGAGGACAATCTACACACGCTTCAGCGTCTTTATATACGCTTTTGTGTCCGCATCTACCTGCAAAGATTCGCGTATTTTTTGCAAAGATTTATTGTGCGTAAAAGTGTCTAAGGTATTGCTTTTTATGTAAGCTAATGTCTGCTCAGGAAAAGTCACAAAGCACATGGACACAGCCCACCCCCCAGCCATTTTCACATAATAGTCCTCATGTTTAATGGCAGTAAACAGCGCAAAAAGTTTTTGTAAATACGCCTCATCCCTATAATATATCAAGCATATAACCACAGCAAAGCGCAAGTCATAGGCTTGTGAAGAGACGGTATAAGGCTGTAAAAATTCCCAAAAAAGGGCTTTATGCTGCTTGACAATTTTCAACTCCGTACAAAAAGTATCGCATAAAGACCAATTAGTTATTTTAGGAACAAAAAAAGCCACATACGGCAAAATGTCTTGTATGTCTCCCTTCATATTTCCAATAATCAAAGCCTTGAGCATGGTTTCTTCAAAATATTTTTCTTCAGCATGATCCACATAAGCCGCGCCGTCCTCTCGAACAATGCGCCGCGCTATTTTGCGTAAAAGCGGTATGCGTACTCCCAGAATATTTTCACAGCCAGGAATAAGCGCCGCTAAAAATTTCTGGTATTTGGGTTCAGCCAATGCCTCAAGCTCAGTACGAATAGTTTTTCCTAACACAAACATAATCACAGCTACCTATTTTCAAATTCCATACGTAATAAAAAGTCTTTCATTTCCACGCCACTGGCATAACCCACCAATTTTCCAGAAGAGCCAATAACACGATGACACGGCACTATAATGCCTATGGGGTTTTTATTGTTAGCCATGCCCACAGCGCGGCACGCTTTTTCATTACCTATGGCAATGGCTATATCTTTATAAGAACGCGTTTCTCCATAAGGAATAGCACACAAAGCTTTCCAAACTTTTTGCTGAAACTCTGTGCCTTTACCAGCATAGGCAAAGGTAAATTCCTTACGCTTTCCTGCAAAGTATTCTGAAAGCTCTGTAAATACAGCCTCAGAAAAAGCCGATGTTTCTCCCATATCTTCTGGCTTTTCATGTATTTTTTTAAAACGCAATACCACATCATCTTCATATACTAATTCAAAAAAGCCCCACGAACATGTATATATTGCTCTTTTTTGCATATCTTTCCTTTATAAAATAGATAATATTTTTTATATTCTTTATCAAACGCTTAAAAAATTCAATAGAAAAGTGCTTTTTCTTAGAAAATA
>CAYJFR010000106.1:0-7798 GCA_964369335.1 uncultured Desulfovibrionaceae bacterium
CCATTGCCATTTTAGGGGCTGTGGAATCCTTAGCCATTGGTAAAAACTTGACTTCACTACGCCGCGAACCTTTTGACGGCAATCAAGAACTCATTGGGCAAGGCTTGGGAAATATTACGGCTGGTTTCACCTCTGGTATGCCTAGTTGTGGCTCTTTTACGCGTAGTGTGCTCAATTTTACCTCTGGCGGAAAGACACGCTTTGCCACAGTATTTTCTGGCCTGTTTACCATCCCCGTTATTTTGTTTTGTGCGCCCATGGCTGCCAATATTCCTATGGCCGCCCTTGCTGGTATGCTTTTCTTGATTGCTTGGGGCATGATTGACCGCGAAAATATACGCTTATGCTATGTGGCTACACGTATTGACCGCATTGTTTTTGTGACAACGCTCATTGCTACCCTTGTTCTTGACCTTGAAAAAGCTATATTCATCGGTGTATTGCTTTCTCTTGTCTTGCTTATCTATAAAGAAGCGCATCCGCGTATGAAACCCATCACTAAAAAAGATTTGCACGCGGCTTCTTATGAGTGGTGCCTTGAATGTAAGCATGTGAGCACGTATTTTGTGGAAGGCACCTTGTTCTTTGGTGCTGTGCAAGCCCTTGAAAAACAATTACAAGAGCAAGAACAGAAAGAGACAAAGGTCATTGTGCTTAACCTTGCCCGTGTCTTTTGGATAGACGCTTCTGGTGCGCACGCCTTAGGGCATTTTGCCGAACGTTGCCATGCGGCTGGTGTGCCTTTGATTCTTGTGACCAATGATGAAAGCATCAACAGAATTTTACGGCGTTCTGGCGTGTTGGATCATATTGGGGAAGGTTTTGTTTTGCCTAATATTGACCAAGGGCTGAGCTATGCTAAAGAATTATTACATAATATGGGGTACTCCTCCGAAGAAAAGAAGATAAAAACCTTTACCATGGAGAAGAAAGAGGAAATGCCTCATTTGGAACTCATCAACTGGAGCACCGACTAAGCTTTAGCGTATTTATCATTGCTAAGAATTTGCAGGCGTGAGTTGTACAAAAAATGCTGCCCCACATAGAGCCCACTGAAAACACTGATACTCACTGTGGCACAAATGGCTATGGTAATAGTTATTTGGTAAAGGATGGCAGTATTGGGCGACGCGCCTGCAAGTATTTGCCCCGTAAGCATGCCCGGTAAAGTAATAATACCCATATTGAGCATATTATTAATGGTGGGAAGTAAGGCGGTTTCAAAGGCGGCGTTAATATGCGGAAGAAGTATCTTCTTGGGATGCACACCCAAGTGTAAAAGGGTGTGTGTTTGCTCTTTGTGTGCGTGCAAGCGTTCTTGAAAAGTCTTTAGCGCAAGATTGTAGCCCGTTATAGTGTTGCCAAGTAACATGCCTGTGATGGGGATGGTATATTGCGGACTAAAAAAGCTTTGTTCTGTAATAACAGTGACAAAGAACACCGTAATAAGAATATTGGTGAGCACAAAAGCACAGGCTACGGACAATTTAAAAGGCATAGTGAAGGAAATTTTTTTAGATAAAATTCTTCTTCCTGTAAAAATAAACATAATGGCGACATAAAGGCAGGTGAAAATAGGATAGGGATTTTCAAACAGCTCTGTGAGGACATAGCCAGCCAATAAGAGCTGTATTGTCATCATGGCGCTTCCATAAAGCAATTCTTGCGCGCGCTTGATTTTGGCTTTTTTCATCAATAAAGTCACAATGATGAGCAAGATATACACAGAGAGAAACGAATATATACTGATATGATGCATGGTATTTCCTACGCAGAGGCTGAGTGCGTTGAAGAGTGTTTTTTGAGGGTGATGACTTGGTCAACTCCTGTATGCAATGAGGCGTCATGGGTGATGATTACAAGAGTCATGGCGTGCTTTTTAGCAAAATCCTTGATGTTGTGCATAAGTGCAGAGGCTGTCTTGTTATCAAGAGCCGCTGTAGGCTCATCAAGAAGCGCCATTTGTGGTACAAAAGAAAGGCAAATGGCTATAAAAAGCCTTTGTTTTTCACCGCCAGAAAGTATGTCACATGGTGTATCTAATGGCAGAGCTAATTGGCAAAGTTCAAGATAATTCTGCATTTTTTCTGATGAAATACAAATTTCTTCGCGATACTCATAAAAACTTTCAAAGTTTTCCTGTATGCTTTGGGAAAAGAGAAAAGGCTTTTGTGTGACTACAAGTATTTCCCGACGTAATGCCAAAATATCCCATGCTGCTATGTCCTTGTCTTTATATAAAATAGTACCGCCTTTGGGGGTGTGCATACCATTACACAATTCAAAGAGCGTGCTTTTTCCCGCGCCACTTTCACCTTGTATAAGCGTTGTGGTGTTTTTGTATATGCGTATAGAGGGATAGCTGATGCCTGTGTGCGTGTGTACGTCTTGTAAGGAAAGTAGAGGGCTTTGTGTTGCTGACGGCATACTTTCCTCTTTTAGCAAGGTGATAGCTCACGTAATTGTTGCCGAATGACAGACAGAACTTCTTCGCCTAGAGGGGTAGTGCGAAAGAAAATACGTGATTTTGGCTTTTCTGGGTGTTCTTTATAGCTGTACAGCCAGCCCAATTTTTCCATACGATGCAACATAGGATAGAGCGTGCCTGGGCTCACGTCATAGCCATGTCTTTGTAATTCTTTCAGCATCCACTGTCCTACCACAGGCTCTTGCTTAGCATGCCCGAGAATATGTACACGCCAGAAAGCTAAAAAGACTTCTCTTTGTAAGGATTTTTTTTGTTCTTCGTTCATATTGATCCTTTTTGAAATTTATATACGGTAACCGTAAACGAACATTATATACGGTTGTCGTATAAGTCAAGGGTGTTTTATGACATAAAAAAACCTCTCTTTTCAAAAGTACCAAGGGGCTTTCAAAAAGAGAGGGAGTTATATGAGATACGTTATACTGTAGTATTTCTAGCTGGCTGGGCTTGCAGGCTCTTGCACGGCGGGCATTTCAGCTTGCTTGAGGGCATGGTAAAGATATACAAAATTGAAAAGCACAGTCCAAAGAACATTAATTTCGTAAGTAAGTTGTTTTTGTTCAAATACTTGCGTGAGGAGTTTTCTCATTCTGAAAACAACAATATAGTAAAACACAATATAGGTGGCTAAAAAAACATAGGATAAAATGGCATATATGCCAGAAGAGACGAATTCTCTTTCTAGCAAGGCTTCAAACATAAAATCTTCTGCTAAAGGCGTGGCTAAAAAGCCAAAGGCGGCAGCAATCCAAAGAAAAAGCGCTGTTTTTTTGATAAACCCAGGGAAGGCAGTTTCCAGTGTAGGGTATTTGTTGAAGAAGACTTCAAGGTTTCTTGCAATCCAGTATACATAATAAGCCGCACCTGTCACGATACCCATACCAAGAAAATGCCAATAGGTTTCTTCTGCTTTAAACTCTTGTGCTAAACTTTGCATAATTACTCCTCCTTTGCGGTTAAAGTGTGAAAAGTCTGTCTTATTCATCCTATTTAAAAGAATGCTGCGCCTCAGTGCTGATTTTCTTCACAAGCTGTTGCCCATTTCTGTCAATACGTAGTTCATTGTCTTGTTGCGGCATAAGAGACAGAGACGTGCCGAAGGTTAAATCCTGTCCGTTGAGCTGTAAAAGCACATCTCCTGGGAAAATATTGGCATGGTAGGCAGGGCTGTTATACGCCACATCTACCACCAAGATTCCTCGGCGGCTGTCATTTTTTGCCATATACTGCACAGAAGGTGCGGCAGATTCTATGCCCAAGGAGCTGGTGCCGCCTTGGAGTTTTGCAAAAAATAGCCCTAAGTAGTCATAGCGCTGATAAATGACTGGTTCTTGATAATAGTCTGTATGCCCTGGGATGGTAATAACTCTTGTTTCCTTGCCTTGACTGCCTTCTACCACAATAGTCTTTTGGCGAGGCGGTGTGTAATGGCTCACTGTGCGTGTGGTATGCGTCACGCCTGCGTCTATTTTACGCCAGAGCACAAGACAGGCGCCCACTTTTTCCCCTTGTTCAAGGGCTGTATCGCTGCTTTCATTGGAGGTGCTTTCCCATTGTGCTTTTCCAATAAGCACATAGCCCTTGGCTTCCATGTCTTTTTGGACTTGATGTATATCCGCATAGGGAGAAAGCTTTTCTACTTGTGTTTTTGCACATACTTGCAGAGGGGCTTGTGTCACAGGTCTTTCCAAAACAGGTTGGTAATTGTTTTCAAAGCCAGTGCCACATGCCGCTAACAACATGCAACAAGACAAGAGCGCTATTTTATATGATTGCATAAAATCTCCCCAAAAATAGTATGAATATTTCCGCAGTATGCAATTTCTGTTTTTTTGTCAATAATATGTCTTATGACTACTACATGTATGTAGACTTTTTTAGTATAAGTATGTAGACTTTTCTGCCTGCCATATGCATAATGTCCTTTTTCTTAGGGCGAATATTGCGGAAATATAATATATACTGCAAAAAAGCAGTTTTTCCTTGATACAAAATAGACGTCGCGCTGAGTTTCACAATATTTGTAGAATGCAAAAAGTATTTTACAGTGTTTTTATTCATAAAATTTGTGAGGTATTGCATGTTGTATCTGGAGTTTTTATTTTTATTTTGTATGCTTTACTTAGGCAGCCGATTCAGCGGTGTGGGCTTAGGCGCTCTGGCGGCTTTGGGGCTTATGGTAGAAGTATTTATTTTCCGTATGCCTTTAGCAGAGCCTCCCGTGGCTGTTATGTTGATTATTTTATCCGTGGTAACCTGTGCGGCTGTATTAGAAGCTGCCGGTGGGTTACGATATATGCTCCAAATAGCCGAACGTATTTTACGCAATAATCCTAAGCAAATTACCATTCTTGGGCCTTTTACCACCTACTTTGTGACGCTTCTTTTGGGCACAGGTCACGCCGTATACTCCATCATGCCTATTATTGGTGATGTTGCCTTAAAAAACAATATACGCCCTGAGCGCCCCATGGCAGCCGCTTCTGTGGCTTCTCAAATTGGCATTTGTGCCAGTCCTATTTCTGCTGTCACTGTGTATTATTTGAGTCAGCTGTCTGGAATAAATCCTCAAATTAATTTACTCACTATTATGATGGTCACTATTCCTTCTACTATGGCGGCTGTATTGCTTATTACCTTATACAGCCTCAAGCGTGGAACAGAATTGGCACAAGACCCTGAATACCAAAGGCGTCTTAAAAGCCCAAAATGGCAAAAAATTCTTGCCAGTAAAGCCTATACAGATGAGATAGAAGATTTACCCACCTCAGCAAAAGTGTCTGTGTGGCTTTTTTTGTTGGCGCTGGCTTCCATTATCTTTGTGGCTATGGTTCCTCAAGCGCGTACCATAGGTGAGGAACTTATTCCCATGGATAAAATTATTCAAATGATGATGCTTGCCTTTGCTGGCATTATCTTGCTAGTCACGCGTACCAGCACCAGCAAAATTCCCGAAGGCGTGGTGTTTAAGTCTGGTATGGTGGCAACCATCGCCATTTTTGGTATTGCATGGATGAGTGATACTTTTTTTCAACACGCTATGCCCGTGTTTAAAGCTTCCATCACAGACATGGTGCACACCTACCCTTGGTCTTTTGCTTTAGCTCTGGCTGTGGTTTCTGTGGTGGTCAACTCACAAGCCGCCACTGCGCGCATTATGCTTCCTGTGGCATTGAGCCTAGGCTTACCGCCAGAGGTGCTTATAGGGCTTATTCCTGCAACCTATGCCTACTTTTTCTTTCCCGTATACCCTTCTGATGTGGCAACATGCAACTTTGACATCAGCGGCACTACCAGAGTGGGCAAGTGGTATTTTAATCACAGTTTTATGATTCCCGGCCTTATTGGTATTACAAGCGCTTGTGCTGTGGGCTATGCTTTGGCACATATTATTGTGCCTTAAAATTCACAACATACTGATATGTTAAAAAAAATTGATGGTATATAGCGTTCTAAGAATTTTAACCTGAGGAGAAATAACATGGCTACGCGTGTTGAACATGATTTTTTAGGTGAGCTTATCATTCCCAATGATGTGTACTATGGCATACAAACCTATCGCGCCATAGAAAATTTTTATATTTCTCATAGTAAAATTAAGGATATTCCTGAGTTTATTCGTGCCTTTGCCTATGTAAAAAAGGCCGCCGCCATGGCTAATAAAGAGTTTGGGCTTTTACCAGACAATATCTTTGTGGCCATTTGCGGCGCGTGTGATGAAATTATTGAGGGTAAATTACACGATCAATTCCCCACCGATTGCTTGCAAGGTGGTGCGGGCACGTCTTGTAATATGAACGCCAATGAAGTTATTGCCAACAGGGCTTTAGAGCTTATGGGGCATAAAAAGGGTGAATACGAATATTGCCACCCCAACAATCATGTGAATTGTTCGCAGTCCACCAACGACGCTTACCCCACAGCCTTACACCTTGCCTTGCACGCCATGATTGGAAGGCTGGTCAATGCCATTCGTTATTTGCATGACGGTTTTATGCTCAAAGGTGAAGAATTTAACGATATTGTGAAAATGGGAAGAACACAATTACAAGACGCTGTGCCCATGACCCTTGGTATGGAGTTCACTGCCTATGCTACGACTTTAGAGGTGGAAGTGGGACGTTTGGAATACGCCGCTTCCTGCCTTTTAGAGGTGAATATGGGCGCTACTGCCATTGGTACAGGCATTTGCTCACCGCAAGGCTATGCGCCTCGATGCATACAAAAGCTCAAAGAAGTCAGCGGGCTTGATGTGAAGCTTTCTCCAAATCTTATTGAAGCCACGTGGGATACAGGGGTTTATGTACAAGTTTCTGCCGCCATTAAGAGCGCCGCTGTGAAAATTTCAAAAATTTGTAATGACTTGCGTTTGCTTTCTTCTGGGCCCCGTTGCGGGCTTAATGAAATCAACTTGCCGCAATTACAGCCCGGTTCTTCCATTATGCCAGGTAAGGTAAACCCTGTTATCCCTGAAGTAGTGAACCAAGTGTGTTTTGATGTTATGGGTAAAGACCTTACCGTTACCTTAGCTTCTGAGGCTGGGCAGCTTGAGCTGAACGTTATGGAACCTGTTATTGCTCATTGCCTCTTTGACGGTTTGAACAGATTACGCCGCGCTGTGCGTACCTTGCAGGATAAATGCGTGGACGGTATCACAGCCAATAGAGATGTGTGCCGCTCTCTTGTGGAAAATAGCATAGGTATTGTTACCGCGCTGAATCCTCACATTGGCTATGAAGCTTCTGCTTCCATTGCCCGTGAGGCTTTAGAGAAAAATGCCTCTGTGTATGACCTTGTGCTTGAACGCAAGCTTTTAAGCAAAGAAAAGCTTGACCAAATTCTTTCTCCAGAAGCCATGCTCTATCCTTGTAAGGTCCTCTTACCGTAATTCATTAATTATAGAACAAGCAAAAAGGCTTACGTCATGACACCGTATCGTGACGTAAGCCTTATGCATTAGAGGGATTTTTCACGCAAAAACACTATTGCAGCTGACTCAAAATCTTTTCTTCACACACTTCATAAGCCGCTCAAAACGCGCACAATGTGCGAGCTTCTTTGTCTGTTTGTAAAAACCAAGTAAACAAAGAACATTTTCTTATTTTCCAATCAGAAAAAATCTTCATCTGTTAAGACCTTTCAAACAGTCTGCGAGCATATTGTACTTAAAATGAATTTTATTGTCAATATCGTTTGCCTTTTGTGTCGTTTATTTTTTATTTGTAATATTCATATGTTATCTATGAAAAAAAATAATAAAGTGTTTTTACTCATATTTTTTTGCAGAGACTCTTGCCAAGGATATGACTT
>CAYJFR010000107.1:0-7664 GCA_964369335.1 uncultured Desulfovibrionaceae bacterium
GCATGGAGTTCAAAATAAAATCGCGATGGTTAGCCGTGGCGGGAATTTCGCCGCGTACCACAGGCTTGTCCACATCCACCACTTGTGGCTGTAAGAGTTTACCGCCATTGAGCAAAGCAGACACATACGTAGCCACCTGTAAAGGCGTCACCAAACCAAAACCCTGCCCAATGGAAATATTATATGTATCGCCGCGCACCCAAGACACGCCAAAACGCCCTTGTTTCCAGTCACGCGAGGGCACAAGACCGCCCTTTTCATGGGGTAAAATAATACCTGTAGGAGAGCCAAAACCGCTGGCTTTAGCATAGCGTGATATTTTATCAATACCTATACGTTCACCCATAAGATAGTAATATATATCGCAAGAATTGGTCAATGCTTTAGTCATGTCCACCGTGCCGTGGCCGGGGTGCCAACAGCGGAAAATACGATTGCCAAGCTTGACCGAACCAGAACATGTGACTGATTCGCTAGGATGAATCCCCTCTTCCAAGAAAAGCCCCGTCATAACAAGCTTCCACACAGAAGCAGGAGGATATACCGATTGAATAACACGATTTTGTAAAGGAAAGCGCGGATTATCGCGCAAGGCGTTCCAGTCTTTGTGTGAAATACCAGCCGTAAACAAATTGTTATCATAAGCAGGCGCTGTGACCAAGGCTAAAAGCTTGCCCGTGTCTGGGTCCATGACCACAATACTGCCCGTATGCCCTTCTAAGGCTGTCCACGCCGCTTGTTGCAGTCTGGTATCAATGGCCAAGCGGATTTTTTGCCCGCCGCGCGGCTCTGTGACCAAGTTTTTACTTAAAGAACGCCCCACCACGTCCACTTCACGCTGATACAAGCCTTTTCTGCCGTGCAATTCTTCCTCTAAAACCAGCTCAAGTCCTTGCTTTCCCACAAGGTCGCCCATGCTCAATTCAGGATTTTTTTGCATTTCCCTTTCATTGGCTTCGGATACATAGCCCAAAATATGCGCATAAATGGCGCCCAAGGGATAGGTGCGCTTGGCGTGTGAAATTATTTCCAAGCCCGGCCAGTGCACAAGCTGTGCTTCAATCTGCGCCACAAGGCTCAAGTCCAAATCCGACACCAAGGGCATAGGCTCAAAAGATTGAGCTTTACGTCTGTCTTTGCGGTACTTGGCAATCAAATCTTTATGATTCATGCCTGTCCACGCGCTCACTTGCGCCAAGGTTGCAGGAATGTCCGCCACATCCTCACGTACAATACTCAAACCATAGGCTAAAATATTGTCGGCGAGAACCACACCGTTTTTATCCACAATAAGCCCGCGCGGCGCAAGAATACGCTCTTCGCGAATACGGTTTTGTTGAGCGCGTTCTGCATAAATTTCCCCTTTATGCACCTGTAAATACCAAAAACGCACCACAAAAACCAGAAAAAATAAGCCTACAAGACCTTGTAAGAGAAAAATTCCCATGCGCGGCGGTTGATATTCCTCCGTTTCCACAGGAATTTGCAACCAACTACGAAGCTTACTTTCTTTCTTTTTGGGAAAACTATATTGCATCGACATGTGTATACGTCCATTTTCGTGTAAAAGCGGCTATCCACCACGCAATGGGCACAAAAGCCGCCTGAATCAAGTTTTCGTGCACAAGCTGATGAATATCAACATGCAAATCTTGCAAAGGCGCTAGCAAATACACAAGAGCAAAATGAGTCCCTCCCAAAAGAATAGCCATAAGCAAGACAAAGAGTACGTTTTGCACTTCAAAAAGCCAACGTCCCAGAATAAAAATAACCACGACGCTAAAATACCATAAAATCATACCACCAAAAGCGCGCGAGCCTATGCCCTCTTGCACTAAAATAAGCATGGGCAGAAGCCAAAACAAGTCCTTGTAGCGCCGCTCTTGCAACACCAATATAAGCCCTATGAGTAATACGTCGAGGCTAGGCACATGGGCTTGAATCATAATAGCTATGGGAAAAAAGAAAGCCCACCAAATACATGCGCGCATATTCATGCTTATTGTCCTTCAGAAGCTTGTTTACGCGATTTTTCCTTGACCACTTCTTCCGCGCTTTGTATTTCTTTTTGTTCTTTGGCGGCCTCTGCTTGTGCCGCGGCAAGAGCTTCTTTAATGGCTTCTGCTTCGGCGGCGAGGGCTTTTTCTTCAATAATTTGCATTTGCTCAAAGGTAGGCGGCCCCATAAAGTCCACTGCGGGAATTTCTGGCAAAGGCTCCAAGCCTGTAGGTTCAAGCAAAAGCACTTCTTCTAAACGTCCCGCGTCCACTAAGGGCGTGGCGTGTACGGTCTTAAAAGGCGAATAAGAATACATGGCAACTTTTGTGATACGCGCCACAGGAAGCCCTTTAGGATACACGCCGTCCAAACCAGACGTCACTAAAAGTTCCCCTTCTTCGATGAGGGCATTATGTTCCACAAAGCGCACTTCCATGCTTTCACGTCCGCCTCTGCCCGTTAAAATGCCTGCCGTGCGCGTTTCTTGACTTAATACAGCTATACGCGAGCCGGGGTCTGTGAGCAAAAGCGCCGTGGAGGTATGGGCTGAAGCGCGTAAAATACGCCCCACAAGCCCCATATGTGTCATGATTGGCGTTCCAGGGCTACCACCAGTAATATAACCACGGCTTAAAATCACCGTTTCCAAAGCGGAATTGGGCCCCATACGCCCCGCTAAAATACGCGCTCCCACAGGACGCCAGCTTCTGTCCACAGGCAAAGAGAGTAGGGCACGCAGACGGCGCACTTCTGCCCTATCTTCATTGGCGGCTACCAACTGCGATTGGATGGAAAGCAAATCAGCCTTTAAGCGCTTATTTTCTTCGCGCACGCCCACAAGTTCTATATAGTTTTCCCAAACATCCGATACATTTGTATTTAATGCCACCATAGGCTTTAGCACTGAGCCTACAAGCTCCAAGCCCACATGTGTTGCCACCGTGTCTAAAATACCAGTACGCTGGTTCCACGTATGCATACCCAAAAAGAGAAAAAGCATAATAATGGAAATAACAATATATCGTCTTGAGGTCACAGTGTACAAAACCTTTATTTTATCAGGGTGTTTCAAACAAGAAAATGCCTATGACGGCATTTTCTTATACATACGAAATGTTTCTCAAAACCTGCCAAACACAATGTAAGCAAGTCTTCATAAAAGCGAAGCAGTTTAGTCTATACAGACTTCTTTCAAGATATTCAAACTATCAAGCGCTTTACCTGTGCCCATAACTACTGTGGAAAGAGGATCGTCCACCACGGTAATAGGCAAGGATGTTTCTTCGCGTAAAAGTTGGTCTAGCCCACGCAACAAAGCGCCGCCGCCTGTGAGCACAATGCCCCTGTCCACAATATCGGCGGCAAGTTCTGGCGGTGTTTGCTCAAGGGCCATACGCACAGCTTGCACAATGCCTTCTACTTGTTCAGCAATGGCTTTGCGCACTTCTTCGGAAGTGATAATAATATTTTGCGGTATACCTGTCACAAGGTCGCGCCCTTTCACTTCTATTTGCTGTTCAGGGTCCATAGGATAGGCAGAAGCGATTTTCACCTTAATTTCTTCAGCGGAAGATTCACCGATAAGCATACTGTATTTACGACGTACATGGGTCATGATGGATTCGTCCATCTTATCCCCACCCACACGTACCGAGCGTGAATACACAATACCAGACAAAGAAATAATGGCAACTTCTGTGGTTCCGCCGCCTATATCTACCACCATATTGGAGGTAGGCTCTTGAATGGGCAAGTTGGCGCCGATGGCTGCTGCCATAGGTTCTTCAATAAGATATACTTCACGAGCACCGGCAGACTGTGCAGATTCTTTTACAGCGCGCTTTTCTACTTGCGTAATGCCTGTAGGAACGCACACAATAATACGCGGACGCACCAAATGACGAGAATTATGCACCTTACTGATAAAGTGACGCAGCATAGCTTCTGTCACTTCGAAGTCCGCAATAACACCGTCTTTCATGGGACGGATGGCCGAAATATTCCCCGGCGTACGGCCAAGCATTTTCTTGGCATCGTGCCCTACGGCAAGGACAACATTGTTGCCTCGACCGTCTTTTTTCACTGCAACCACAGAGGGTTCACGCAAAACAATGCCTTGCCCCTTCACATAAACACAGGTATTTGCTGTGCCAAGGTCAATGGCTAGATCGCTGGAAAAAGCACCTAAAACAAAATCTAAAATTTTAGCCATGAATTTCAACTCACCTTATATGAATTCTCGCAACACTCACATTATATGCTGCGCTTTTGACTCTAGTAAAGACTGCATAGTCTTTTATAAATTGCCTATAAAGTCAATTACTATCTTGAAAGTTCAAAAATTTTTCCTTATACTTAGGAATGATACACCACAATACTCAAGCCATAAAAAGAGTTTTATTATGATGCTTTGGCACACTTTAGGCACATATTTTCGCCGTAATCACGGTAAACGCGTGCAAAAAATTCCACTGGATGCAGGCGCTTCTTGCCCCAATCGCGACGGAACGCTGGCCACAGGCGGCTGTCTTTTCTGTAATGCCCAAGGAGCAGGCTCAGGACTTTTGCAAAACGGTCTTGATATTGCCTCACAATGGCATGTGTGGAAGAATAAATATACGAAAACCGACGCCGACCGAGACTTCTTAGCCTATTTTCAATCTTTTTCCAATACCTATGGGTCAAAAGAAAAACTTATATCTCTTGTACAGTCTGTACAACAGCTTTCTGGTAATGTGGGGCTTTCTGTGGGCACGCGCCCTGATTGTGTGGACGAGGCGAAACTTGATATTTTAGCTTCTTGCAATCTCCCCCATGTGTGGATTGAATTTGGTTTACAATCTTGTCATGATGCCACCTTAGCCCGCATTCATAGGCGGCACACCGTTGCCCAATCTGAAAAAGCCGTACCTCTTGCCGCGGCGCGTGGGCTTAAAGTGTGTGGGCATCTTATGGCAGGCTTACCCGGAGAGAGTGCCGAAGATTTTTTAGCCACGGTGCGCTGGGCTTTGTCTCTCCCCTTGGCTGGGCTTAAAATTCACAGCCTTTTCGTGTGCCACGACAGCCCCTTAGAGCATTGGTTCAAAGAGGGACGTTACGAGCCTCTCAGTATGTCTGCCTATGTGGATATGCTGGCGGCCGCCTTGCCTATTATTCCTTCCACTATGGTTATGCATCGCCTCACAGGAGACCCTGCCCCTGGTGAGTGCCTTGCCCCTCTGTGGACTTTAGAAAAGCGTCCTGTGTTCACCGCTCTTATTCACAAACTTAAAGAACAAAAGGCGTGGCAAGGCAGTAGCGCTGATGTGCCTCATGAGCGACCACAGTGGTATGGAGGGTAACAGGCTGTTGAAATACGATAAAAAAGGCGTTTTAGCGATAGTTTTTTAATAAACTTTTCAATAGGCTGTGCATATGCAAGAACAAAAAAAATCGTATTTTGAGGGACTGGACGGTGCCATGAATATGGCCATGTTGGCATTGATATTTATGTGTATGAGCATTATAGATCTATGCAGTGAACCGTGGCATATAAAACGTGCCATGTACTATGGCGCTTACCGTGTCATGCTTTCGCCTTTGGAACAATTTAGTATATTTTTGAGTATGTTTCTGCTTTGTATTGTGCCCACACTTTTGGCAGCCAGTAAAAAATGCAAAAAAGAAATTCTGCAAGGAGAAACATCATTTGCACAAGGGATAACTTTTTATCATTACCACCTGATTAAATTTTTTTATGTGTATAATAAACTGGTTTTTGCACTTCTTTTTATAGGCTTTGTATATTCATTTCCTGAAGATTTCTCAATGGCTGGGGTGTTTGGTATTGCTTTTATTATGGCTTTTTTCTGTGTTTTTACATATATAATGAATACATTAAGTCTTATGCTCTCTTCCATATTGCTCTATCCCGTCAGCCCTCCTTCTTACCAAAATCTTTGGGATGTCATCTCTAGGCATATGGCTATACATAAACATCTTGCTGGTCTTGTGAAAGAAGACATGCAGTATATAAGAAAAGCGTTGGGCTACAAGGATGCTCGCTCATTCACAGAAAAATGTAAAAATACTTTTCTTAGCCTTGGCGTAGATATAAAAAATTTCTTCATTAAAAACAAAGAAAGCATCTGGAAAACATTATTTTATAGCTTTGCTCACCTTGCCATAGTATTTTTCCTTGTGGGCGGCGTTATTTGGGCTTTGTTCAGAATTATGACTTAGATAGTGTCGTCTCTAAAAAAACATAGATGCATTACTGTCGATTTGCTCGTAATGGCTTCGCACAAAAAAAGCTCTCACCTATACGGGCTTTTTTTTGTCATGCAGATATAAAAAGAGCCACCGAACAATTTCGATGGCTCTCATGGAGTAGTCTATGCGTTTAAGAGGAAGGGGTTTATGGTAACTTCATTGCCTAGCGGTAAAACCGCACCGTATATATAAAAGCGTTCTTTTGCGCTGTTAGGTCTTATGCTGCCTGAGAAATGTTATACAAGTTAGAGTAGGGGCAGCGTAAAATTTATGTAATGTTAAGGCTATTACATGCCGTGGTATTGATTGTTATGTCCGCGACCATAGCCGTTGCCGCGATGTCCGTCTTCACGACCGTAACCATGTCCACGGTCTCTTTCATGCCTGTCATGACCCATGCCGCGCTTGCCACCACAATCTTTATCGCGTTTGCCGAAAAATCCCTTATCTCCACCGTGCATACCGCGCATGGAATGTGTTCCTGGCTTAAGTCCTAAGGCTATGTCCAGTGCCAAGCCAGCATTTTTTCTTTCTTGATCCATTTGGCTACGTATTTCGTTTATTTCCATGGCTTTTTGTGACACTGCGTTCACATCTGGCGTAGCGGCATTGTGCAAAGCGCGCAATTCTTGTTGTTTTACAAACATAGCTTGGTGCAAAGGTTGCATTCTCATTTGCGCTTGTTCTCTCACTATGCGTGCAGCTTCGCGTTGTGCTTCGGTAAATTCTTTTTTCTCTTGTTGCTGCACAGCAGGTTTATTTTCCATGGTAGCGTCAGTAGGTTGTGCTGCGTTAACAATGCCACCTACTAGTAAAGTTACAGCCACTACGGGGATTATAGTCATTTTTTTCATATCTTTGTTCTCCTGATGTATTCTCACATTTTTATATACACCATGCGGTGTATGCTTTTCTTTAGCAAAGCCTGTGCCAAAGTGGGAAGATTAAGACATGGTATTGTTTTTTAAAGAAAAATCTAAAAAACACAGATTTTCACCCCTGTATAACTTTTATACAGCTCACTTTTTCCCCTGTATAACTTTTATACAGCTGTATAGTTTTCAACCACCCTTACCCCGCGCATCTTGCAGTGGGTTAAAAAAACTCTGCCAAAGCGTGTTTATTCATCCCTCAATAAGTCATGGGGTAAGTGTATATATACTCTTTTCAGTAAGATTAAGATTGTAGGCAGAATTTGACGGTTACATAGCCAAAATTTGCCTATGAATTAGTAGCCAAAATCTGCCTCCTATATAGTAGGCAGATTTTGACCCTATGAATGGGGAAGTCTATTTTGCTCTAGAGTAGAAATAAGGACGCAAAAAAAGGGTTTAGACTTTCATCCAAACCCTTGTATTTGTAATGGCGGAGCGGAAGGGACTCGAACCCTCGGCCTCCGGCGTGACAGGCCGGCG
>CAYJFR010000108.1:0-7586 GCA_964369335.1 uncultured Desulfovibrionaceae bacterium
CGGGTACAGATTATAATATTTCCATTGTGCTCGATACTTCTGCCTCCATGTGGGATAATCGTTGGAACGGTGTCATTGATAAAGACCCCACTTCGGAAGATTTTGGAAAAACACGTTTGGACGCTGCCATTGATTCTATCATTGATTTTGTACAAAACACCTTGGCTGAGCATGCGGAAGACCCCTTGGGTGGTGATATAAATTTACAAATTACCACTTTTTGGAGCGGTCAAGATAATATTTTAGATATTGCTCTCAATGAGGATAATGTGGACGAAGTTATTGCACAGCTTGAAGAGTTGCGTAGCCTTCAAGACCAAGAGCTTTTGTATAATGCCGATGGCAGTGTACGATTAGACGCTGATGGCTTGCCTGTGTATGATAGAGTTAGTTCTAATCAAGATTATCATCATGGTACTCTCTATTCCAAAGGTTTTAATAATGCCGCTGAGTGGCTTGAAAATGCCGATGACAATGCCGTAAATCAAGTTTTTTTCATGACTGACGGCAGACCTAATTCAGACAGTAATATTACAAGTGCCTTTGATAGGTTAGAAAGTGCCGTGGGCGATGACGGTGCCATTCATGCTTTGGGCATGGGAGCAGGAGCAAACCAAAGCACTCTTAATCAGTATGACTCTTCGGAGACAGCGACGCTGTTTGAAGACGATTCCCTAGCAGATATGTTCACCCCAGAAAGGGGCACTGAAGGGCTTGGAACAACACAAAAAAGTGTCAGTATTACCCTTGATGGTAATGATGTGGTCATAGGCGGTATGGATAAAGATGCCTTGAGTGAGCATATTAAGGCAGAGCTTACCAGCAAATTCCCTGATATAGAAATCAACGACCATATGATCATTGAATATATCAAAAATTACCCTGAATTTGTGTTGGAAATAGCAGAAGATGTCAATGCCGCCGCAGACCCTGACCTTATTATTACAGGTCAAGGTGACGATACAGCTTTTGGGCAAGCCGGTGACGATATGCTTATAGGCGATGGTAGCACCGAAGACCTTGCTGTTCTTGCTGATAAGCTGGGCTTAGACGGCGCCGACTATAGCCAAGAAGGCTTAGACTCTGTGGGTGACACCGATGCTAAGGGCACAGAAGGTCATGGCAGTAATGATGATGAAATGCAAAGCCTTGTGGAAGACTTAGTAGATGCGGCGCAAATTAATATGGAAGCTCTTAAAGAAGCTGCCTATGAACTGGAAAGCGACACTGACGGCAATGACGCGCTTTTTGGTGGTGATGGCAATGACATATTATTAGGGCTTGGCGGTGACGATTACTTAAGCGGCGGCGAAGGCAGTGATATTTTACTGGGTGGCAGCGGCAACGATGTCATTCGTATGGATATGAATGATTTGCTTGTAGACGGCGGCATGGATGTAGACGGTAGTGATAGGGAGGTGCTCTTGATAGACAATGCCAGCCTTGATGCTGTAAAAAGTAAAATGGAAGACGGCTCCATTGACAATATGGAAGTTGTCATCGCTGGGGATGTGAGCGGACACTCTACGGAAGAGGTTTTGCAAAATGCCGGCGCCCAAGATGCTGAAGGTAATTGGCTTGTGAACCAAGACAATAGTGGCTGGACAGCTTCAGAAGGTTCACAAACCATCGGCGGCAGAGAGTTTATGGAATTCACCAACGAAGCGGACAATATCACTATCTTGGTAGAAGCAACTAAGCTTGATATAGGCGTTTAGTAAAAAACTGAAGAGGGCATGAGTTCGGATCTATTCCGCTCCACCATATAAATTCAAGGGCTTAAGTTGAAAAACTTGAGCCCTTTTTTTGCGATTTTTGCTGTTTGTCCTTTTGTATGCTTGAAAATGTTCGAAAGAACTTTCTGCATTGCGAGAAGCGTAGACCCAAAGGGCCTGTATCCGTTAGGCGGGGTACTAGCCTTACGCAAATCGACAGCAACGCATCCATGCTTTTTTATTTAAAGACAGCCCCTAACTCTTGCCATATCACAACAAAAGTCATAAAAAGGGCAAAACCTTTATCTATGGACACAACTCGCTTATTATAAACCCAAACAAGGACCTTTTATGCAAAGCCTTATTCCGCCTTTTGATGCCTATGCAGGAGATAAACCTTATATATTTGTCAGCTATGCACATAAAAACTCTGACATTGTATATAATCATATCAGCAAGTTACACGACGCTGGTTTTCGTATTTGGTATGATGAAGGTATTGACCCCGGTGCCGATTGGTCTGATGAAATAGCCACAGCCTTACAAGGATGCGCAGTATTTCTTGTCTTTATTTCTGAAGCTTCATTAGCTTCGCACAATGTGCGCAAGGAAATTATCTTTGCCATAGACCAACGTAAGCATATGCTTTGCGTGCATATTGAAGAAGTAGAGCTTCCCGTAGGGCTTAAAATGCAATTGGGCAATATTCAAGCCCTGTTAGAAACGCGTTTTCACGATAAAGAGAAATTTTATCGCCGCCTTCATGAGGGTATCCTTCCCGCTCAAACTCTGCGCACTGAAGATGAAACGTTCACCAAGGCCGACAAACAGCATATCACCATCAAGGACAGCGCACCCTCAGCGCCGCGTAAAAATACAGCACAAGCGCCTGCGAAATCTTCTAAAAACACACTCATAGCTCTACTTATAGGCGCTCTTGTCCTTGCAGCAGCAGGTATGGGCTATATGTGGACACAACAGCCTGCTTCTACCATCACGCCCACTGAAAGTGCAGAAAATGTTAAGAAAGAAGTCAGCGACAATCCTCGAAAAGAGCTTGCCAATATGGGCGTTTCATGGAACGTAGAAGCATATTTAGATCAAGTAGAGCTCTCGGACATGCACACGCTCAAATTATTCTACGCCGGAGGCTTTGACCCATATACGAAGCTTTCATTTACTGATGCACATAACTATATTGAAAATCTCACCTCGTATGAGCACTATGCCGCGCTGTCAAGCTTAGCCCCCATGCCTGCAGTGGCATTTGAGATTTGGAGCTCAGAAAAGGCTCGCTCAGTCATGAAGCTTGCTCTTGAATATGGTTATTCTCTCAAGAATGATACAGCCTTTTTGGAAAATTTTACGGAAAAACTGGATTCCATGATACTTGCAAACATATTAAATGAAAAACAAGTGACCGAAACCTTGCTTTTCTTAAAATCCATAGACAAAAGTATATTAGAAACATTGAAAAAAGCCCATGAAGATATTGTCACATCTTTGCAAAACAACACTTATACAAACTATGTAGACACACTTGAAATATCCACACAAAAAAACATGCTAGAACATAAAAAAAGCTTTGTGCAAAGTGCTATACACAATCTAAACACCAAGGCTGATACTCCTATAGCTAAAAAAGTATTTCAAAGATCTGTGGATAACGCACAAGCTGACTTGAAAAAAGCTGAAGAAGATCTGGCAAAGCTTATAGAAGCAAGACGACTCAAAAAATTAGCATTTCATGAAAATCAGATAAAGATCATAGAAGGTCTTATGTAACAGGAACATATAACAATTTATATAAGCCAAAAGGCATGGAAAGCTCTCCATGCCTTTTTTAGTTTTCAGTATATCAAACATTCTTTGTTTATTGCCGCAAAGCTTTTTGTATAATATTTTCATCCCTATACATATCAGCTAATATATCAAAAGCTATGGTTTCTAACGGAGCCTTACTTTTTACCCAATGAAGGGCAGTAAGCTTTTCTTCTGCGGGTGAAAAAAAGTTCCCGTCCTCATTGGTGACAATATAATTTCCATCCGTAAAGAAATGATACCTTAATAATGGTACAGCAGGATTTTTTGTTATACTCCACAGTATAAGACTACTATCCTCCCCTAAGGATACAAATGTTCCTCTTTGCGTAAAATACACATCTACAAAGTTATGAATATTCTGATACGCACCTCTATACATCTCTAAAACACTGTTATAATTACCCATAGTTACGTCATAAACAGTCAATACTTTAGCATTATTATTCATGTACATATGAGGTGCTATTTCATGAAAACTTACAACTCTATACATATGATTCATTGAAAAATATTCTGAATCATTTTTTATAATAATTTCTTTTGCTGTAGAAGTCATATTATACTTAAAATGCATACGTGTACCTTCAGTATTTCTTATATAAGAAAAAGCATTTCTTAAAAGAAGTGTTTCTCCATCAAAAGAAAGAAGCTCTTTTTCCTCCAGCGCAGGAATAACCATACACAAAGTACGCATCTTACCCCAACCATACGCGCTTATGTCAGTATCTGTAGTTATTATGGATTCAAAACCCTCGCGCGTAACCTCACTATCATCTTGAGCCAAAACCACAGCCTTTTGTATTTTGGGCGAAAAGGCAAGAGCGCGGATGGAAGAAGAATATACAGAAGAAAGTACTTGGGAGTTTTTTACAGAAATAAAATACAGCGTAGAATCGTGCGCAAGCCATACAGCATCCCCTTGAGAGTCTACAGCTATAAATCTATGACTCTCTTCAATGCCTGTTTCTATTTGTTGCCACTGCCCATTTTTATAAATATGCAATGTTCCTGTACTGTTAAGAGCCACAAGACTTTTCCCATCAGCAGAAAAAGCAAGTAGCTGAATGCTTGTTGTATTTTCAAGCTTATGAGATGTCACGCGCCCTGTGAGGGTATTCATAATAAAAACATAGGGAGAGTCTCCGGCAAAAGCATATTCTTTTTCTATGGAGTACGCCGTGGCTTTTATGTTCAGTGTAGGATAAAGAGGCGTTTGCTTTGGACGCGTATATGATGTGTATATGTCCTGTAATTCTGAATCATTATAAAGTAAAGGTTTCACAGCATATTTTGCCCAAAATTTTTCTCGCAAATTTGTATAATCTTCACGCGACAAACTCTCATAAAAATTCATGGCAATAACCCAAGGCTCTAAATTTTCTGCTGCCCCCTCAAAAGTCCCCGTGTCTATAGCTAGTTCTTCTATTTCAAAATTTCCTGTGTTCAGTACAGATATTTCTTCAAAATTATTCCCTCGAAGAGCTAAAAAAGTACCGTCTTCAGATATGGCTGGCACTAAGCCCACATGTTCAAAAGAGCTCAGATACTCACTTTTTATAGTGAAAAAGCGTATACCACCTGCGCCCATACCAGAACCATCAAGCCTATACGCATCTGGATCAAAATATTCTGCAAAAATTCCTTTATTGGTAGCTAGGAGCTTATTTTCGTAAAAGTAAGAAACGTCTTTCCACAAACGTCGCCCTGAAGGCATGCTATACGCAGTAAGATTGCTATTATTTGCCAATATCCATTGCCCACGAGGCATACTATAAACAACGCTCTTACTATCAACTATTGTATAAAATCTCTTTTTATCTGGCGACATAGCTACAGGTGTAGGCTCAGAAAAAGGGAATACGGGATTTTGCACTATAAGCCTATGTTTTGTAGGCTCAGGTTCACTCAGTGCAGATTTCGCTGGTTCATCTACTCCATTACTCTCATTTTCATATTCGCGCAAAAGCCTTTCTTGTTCTGCAGCCGCAACTTCATCCATAAGCTTTACTTGCTCTGTAGTAACACCCAACACTTTCCACACTGCAAACCTTTGTTCATCTTCTTGCGCCATAGCACAAGAACAAGGAAAACAAAACAAGCACACCATAAAAAATACAAATAAAGAATGCGGCATAAAATCCTCTACAAATAAAGATTATATGTTTAATTCTACGATAAGATCGTAAAATGCAAAAAAAATGAGTATAGACTCAATTATGAACGCTCACAAAAAATTTCCGTATGCACCTTAAAAGCGTCTGCATATTCCTGTCCAAAAACACACACATAGTCATTCAAGGCTTTTTCTATAATATCCTTGGCAACTGAGCCAAGAATATTGTGCAAGGTACGGCCTAATGACACATATAAATGTGCAGTATGATAGTTGAAATCTTTCACACAGCTTGTGCCCAGCTGCTCTTTTTTCTTTTCTAAAGCAATACTGTCTTCTGAAGTAAAGGCTTGCCCCCAATCAAATTCACAGCGCTGGCCGCCAAAGCTCATGCTTTTTGTTATGGGCGTACACAAAAATTGAGGATTGAAACCTTGAAAGACGGCGTTGTCCACATCAACACAGTATAATTTTCCGTATTCTAGCACATCATGCTTTTCCCAAGCCTCGCACCAAGCGCACTTGCTGATAAATGTCTTTAAGGTAGGCTCACCGGTAATGCGCCCAAACACCATTTGTCCCGCATAGTTAGGAACCCACTCCCCATAGGCTTGACTGTTGACAACATTCAGTTCATCGCCGTTAGCTAAAGCTCTTTGCGCCATACGCTGACCGCGTTCATTGCCGTACACAGTCATAGCTTGTAAAATGGCTTCCTTTCCACTTTCTCCGCAAGTTTGCAAAGTATTTTTAGAAATAAGAGCAAAAAGAAGGGCGTGATGTTCAATGGTACACATACTATTCGACATGATAACTTCCTTTATGGATGAGAGTATATAAAGCTTCACTATCATGTACTATGAAAGACAGCTTTGCAAGCCCTTGTGAAGAAAGGCTTCTATCTTTATGTAAAGAGGCTTATAACACACACCCTCTATTTGCCTATAGAGAAAACATTATGCGGCATATCTGCACCGCCATAATGTTCATGAATCGTATCAACAATGACTATGCTGTTCTTTTTTGCCACCTTGTTCTATTCAGTAATAATGTAAAATTGTTTGAATATATGAAAGAGGAAACAAAGTTTACATAATAAATGATTATGAGACAAATATTTATAAAAAAAACTTTCTTGCTTATTTCAAAGCCATATTTATTGCTCAAATTTACTCTCACCCTCAAAAAACGCCGAGAACAGCCTTGTCTTAAAAAAAGCTTTATTTTGCATATTACGGTGCAAAAAAGTAAAAAACGCGCCTTACAATCAACGCTGTGAAGATGTGTTTTTTGAGCAAAAAAAGAATACATGTAAATGCATGAATGTATGAAGTATAGAGCGTCATAACAGCGCCCTACCGCGCGTGCCTCTGGGGTCTGAGGTGGGGGGAAGTAGGCAATCCTCTTACA
This sequence comes from uncultured Desulfovibrionaceae bacterium, assembly GCA_964369335.1. Taxonomy (GTDB): domain Bacteria; phylum Desulfobacterota; class Desulfovibrionia; order Desulfovibrionales; family Desulfovibrionaceae; genus CAYJAD01. The sequence goes on from CAYJFR010000108.1 coordinate 7,063, forward strand.
TAAAAGAAGAGACCCTCGCGACCCGCTCAGATAAGGGGCAGCAAGGGCTTTTGAAAAATTTGGCGGCGGCCTACTTGATTACTTCCGTTCACTGCGGCGGTACACATGCTTGTGAAAGTGAATTCCACAAGCCCGCCTTGCTCTCTCAAACGCGCTACCGCGCGTGCCTCTGGCAGTTTGAGGTAGGAAAGTAGGCCATTACTACAAAAGCAAAAAGCCCTCGCGCTATAAGCAGCAAGGGCTTTAGAAAAATTTGGCGGCGGCCTACTTTCCCACAATAAAGACTGCAGTATCATCGGCGATGAAGTGCTTAACTACTGAGTTCGGAATGGAATCAGGTGTACCCACTTCTCTATGGCCACCAAAATTTTGGAAATTTGGTGTATAAATTGAAGGGCAGGAAAGGAAATATTATTTAAGAAAAACAAGGCACACGGACTATTAGTACTGGTCAGCTCCATACGTCACCGCACTTCCACCTCCAGCCTATCAACGAGGTAGTCTACCTCGGTCCTTTAGGAACA
>CAYJFR010000109.1:0-7586 GCA_964369335.1 uncultured Desulfovibrionaceae bacterium
TAATTCAAGATTTTCATAATTAACACCCAAGGGGCGCTCTTCTATAGACTGAGTGGCACGCTTTTCAAAATCAAGGGCAAAGGTCACAGCACAATAAAAAGTAGAACCCTTTCCAACTTCACTTTCCACCCAAATTTCACCATGCATCATAGTAATAATACTACGAGAAATCACAAGCCCAAGACCTGTACCGCCATATTTACGCGTCACAGAAGTATCCGCTTGCGAAAAAGCCGCAAACAAACGCCCCACTTGCTCTGAAGTTAAACCAATACCTGTATCACGCACAGCAAATTGACAATATAGCTCAGTGTCAGAAATCAACGAGCTTTCAATTTCCAAAGTAACAGAACCCACATGCGTAAACTTAATAGCATTACTGACCAAATTAAAAAGCACTTGCTTGAGACGCAAAGCATCGCCCAAAATATTTTTCTGCGCGTGTTTACCTGCATTTACGTGTAAATTTAAGCCCTTTTCCTCGCTCACAGGGGTATATAAATCAACAATATCCTGACAAATAGCTTCTAAAGTAAAGGGATGGCTCTCAATATGTAGCTTACCCGCTTCAATTTTTGAAAAATCCAAAATATCATTAATGATGCGCATAAGATTATTGGCTGAAAAAACACTTTTCTTCACATAATCTTCTTGTATAGCTGTCATGGGAGTTTGTTGTAAAAGATGTAAAAGCCCCAAAATACCATTCATAGGAGTGCGTATTTCATGGCTCATATTGGCTAAAAATTCCCCTTTAGCCTTAGCGCTTTGCTCCGCCAACTCCTTAGCTGTACGCAAGGCTTGCTCATTATCAGCAATGGCTTGCACCATAGCTTTTTGCTCGCGTAAATCCTTGGCATACACAATAACGCCGTGCTTACCTTGATATGAGGTGCGTATGGCAAGCACATCTAAGGGAATGACTTCTTGTGTCACGGAATGCTGGCAAACTATTTCAGTTTTGTTTATACCTTTATCATAGCCTTCTTTAAGAAGATTGTGCATAAAAATCTCTGTTCTAACACCATTAGGCTGAAATTCTGGCGCCATTTTATGAAAATTTTCAATATAATCTTCTTTACTTTCAAAACCAAAAACTTTGACCCCTTCCCAACTGGTATAAATCAGTTCATAGTTTTCGTCCCAAAAATTCACATTAAGCGGCAATGAATCCAGCATAATAGTATGACGAATGCCTGCTTCTTTAACATATTCAGCAGCCTCATGAGCTTTGGCTGTGGCTATTTTGGCTTGCTCTGTTTTTTCTTCGGATTCATGCACCATACGCACAAGAGTTGTGAGCATAGTTCTAAGAGCTATGACTAAATCAGCAATTTCATTTTTATGATTTACCAATGCATTAAGCTTTTCATCCTGCTCTGGTTGCAAAGTAAGATTTCCACTCGCCACATATTTTGCAATATCAGTCGTTTTGATAATGGGAATAACAACTTTTTTATGGAAGATAAAAAAGACAACATAGGATGTTATTAAGGTAAGTAATGAAAAAACAACGACCATAATCATACTAAATTCAAATTTTTTTTCGATTTTGTATGAGGATTCACGAGTTCTTTCAGTAAGCAATGAAAAAAACTCATTAATGGGATTCATAATATCATTAACTTTGCTTTGGTATTCTTTGCCAAAAACAATATCAAAAGCCCGTCTTTGATCATAGGTGCTGAACTCTCCTTTGCCATCCATAATACTTATGGCAAAGATTTCAAGCTCCGCTAACTCATCGGATAAATTATTTCCTTGCTCCAAAAGGGCATATTCTTCGGGGGTGATACCGTATTTTTTAAGTAAATCAAGTAGAGATATTTTCACACCGGGTGCTATAGCGCTGGACTGCGGGCGAGGCTTTGTTCCTTTTCGCATGGATACAATAAACTCATATTCAGCCTTATACGCTCTGTCCTTAGTGACTACATAACCACGCACATTAGCTGTTAATTTTGATGAACTTCGACGAAGTTCGTCTGCTAAACTGAGTAAGATTTCATTATTTTTATTAACCCTTTGCAAGTCGTAAAAAACAGTATTTGAATAATACGAAAGTGAACATGTTATAGCAATAAACACCAATATGAGCGTGGTACCACAAAAAATACTTTTCTTAATCTTCATAATTTTCTCTACAATCTATCGTCCCTAAATGCGTATCACGTAACATTTATCGATTCATAGTTCAAGCCTATGTTTTACCATATTTTTATACCCGTTTTACAAAAAATAACTTACTCTATTCTCCCTATAATAATTACTAATTAAGTAAGATGCTACACACCCATAATAAATGAATATATATGACTATGCTATGTTTTTTGCCAATAAAAGCGCATTACTGAACCACATGAAAATCTTTTTACGCTGTTCTGTTTAAGCCCATAGCTCTGCAAAGTTGGCAAAAATGGTGATTTTTACGAATTTCATTAATTTCTTCATAGCTTATATGAGGGTGATCTTTAAAATCAAAAAGTTCATACGCTTCTGATTCCAAATCCGTAGTACAGCACACGGAAGGACGCCCCCTATGTGATAAGGCTAAACTCTGCCATTGAGTGCACATATGTCTTGATGCTGTCACAGTCTCTGGTTGAATAAAATGTTCTCTGTCTGGTAAAAATAACTCCTCTTGAGCCTGTTTGAGAATATGCTTCGGCAAAGTGTTTTGTACATACTGTTTAGTATATGCAAAACAGTTAAAAAAAGCTTTCTGAGTTGTAAATGATATCCCTAAAGATTCTGAAAATTCTTTAACACTCTGAATTTCATTCTTATTATGTTTATACTCATGAACATATAAATATATAGAAGATGGAGAACACCCTGATTCTTGAGCATTTTTAACACTTAATGTTATATTTTGAATAATTTTTTTAAACGAAAAGCCGTGCACTTTATCATAAGAATCTTGACTAAATCCTGGCATTGATATCAAAATAAAATTAACGTGATCAAGAGGTACTTTTTTTTCTATGACTATGGATCCATTCGTGCTTATTTGTAAAAATAATTTTTTATCCCTAAGATAGCTTGCTATATCATAAAATTGCGGATGTAAAAGAGGTTCTCCCCAATTATATACATTAATAAAGCTCTCTCCACTTCTTACTAAGCCTTTATTCAATAAAAAATCCATAGTTTCAGTAAAAAGCTCTAAGGGGATAAATTTATTTCCGCGAGATTTTAAATCTTTAATGGGCGGACGTATTTGTCTGTTGCGCGAGCCTCTTTCACACCAAGGGCAAAGAGCATTACAAGCGTCACTTATTTCAAAGTACACATGGGGATAAAATAGACAATCTTTCATATTTACTCCTCTCAATCACACTATACACCATCAACAAAACTAAGGTTATCATTCTGATTTTTATAATTATTTACAATTATAAAGCAGCGTGCACACGAAAAACAAAGCTTAAAAAGATATATTTTTCAGATTTAAAAATCAAGAAGTTATTGCATAAGCGTCATAACATTTTGTGTTTTAGAAAACATCTCCCTATAGACAAAAACACAGCAGAAAAAGCCAGTAGTGCAATCTTTCCCAATAAAATTGGGATGCATTACTTTAAATAAAAACAATACATTACTGCCAGTGAAAAAATTTTACTTTTTTAAAAACATTTGCTATTAGACAAAACAGCTGTACGCGTACTGCTTGAAATTTTTGAAAGATGCGGATAAAATACGCCCTAATCAAGTGTAATTTTACATGCAATTTTAATTATTTCAACGCACTACTTCATTGCACTTGTAAAATTGGTGACAATTTTATAAAATATGAGTTCTTTGATTTTCCTTTTAGTCTGTGTGAAAAAAGTCGCGTTGTTGTTGTTTTGGGGAAATTCTAGATTATATTCAAGTAATAAGCATAAGCTGTCTTTCTCCATGAGCAAGAATGCTCTACCTTTTTGTTCCTAGCCTTACATGTTTCAAAAACACGAATCATTAGTATGGAACACAGAACTTATTTTCATATATATACTGCAATATGCCCTCGTACCTTATAAGTATATTGAAAAACATCATAAATTCATATTTTTTTACTATTATTAACCAGTACTAGCCATTACAAAAAAAGTGCTTATTTTTTGTTGTAAAAAGTTTTACAGTGTCAACTAAAAGCATAAGTGTTCAATAGCTAACGTATGCAGCATATTGAATATAATTGCAATGTACCATTGCATTAACAGGAGCTCATTATGGCAAAATTTACCGGATTAACCAATGACGAAGTCATTCTAAGCAGAGAAAAACACGGGGATAATACCTTAACACCACCCCAAAAAGAACCTCTCTGGAAACAGTATCTAGAAAAATTTAATGATCCTCTGATCATCATCCTTATGGTTGCAGGATTTTTTTCTATTTGTATTTCTTTTTATGAGTACTTTGGCTTAGATAAGCCCACAACTGTCTTCTTTGAGCCTGTAGGCATTTTTATAGCCATATTATTGGCAACAGGTCTTGCTTTTATTTTTGAATTAAAGGCAAACAAAGAATTTTCTATTTTAAATCAAGTGAATGATGATGAAGTTGTCCACGTTATTCGTGATGGCAATGCTATGGGTATTTCAAAACGCGATGTGGTTGTAGGCGATGTCGTTATCTTGGATACAGGAACAGAAATACCCGCCGATGCCGAGCTTTTAGAAGCCACTTCTCTTCTTCTGGATGAATCTACACTGACAGGTGAAACCTCTTGCCGCAAAGATACCAATCCAGAAAGATTTGACGAAGAAGCCACCTTCCCCACCAATCACGTTATGCGTGGTACCAAAATCATGGAAGGGCACGGTCTGTGTCGTGTTTTTGCTGTTGGTGATATGACAGAAAACGGCAAGGTTTTTGTGGCTGCTCAAATTGACGACAGCGTACAAACCCCCTTAAATGAACAGCTTGACCGCCTTGGAAACTTAATCACTAAGGCAAGTTATGTTATTGCAAGCTTGATCATTATAGGGCGCATGATCATGTTTTTCAGCGCTCAAGAAAGCTTTGTGTTAGTGGAGTTTCTCTCCTACTTGCTCAAAACCATCATGATTGCCGTAACGCTTATTGTTGTGGCTGTGCCTGAAGGCCTGCCTATGGCGGTAACATTGAGCCTTGCTTACAGCATGCGTAGAATGCTCAAAACCAACAATCTTGTGCGTAAAATGCACGCCTGTGAAACTATGGGCGCGGCAACTATTATTTGTACCGACAAAACAGGTACCCTCACACAAAACCAAATGAAGGTTTATAAAACAAACTTTTATGGACTCTCTGAGCAAAAGCTTTCTGACGATGCCATGAGTCTCTCCATTAAAGAAAGTGTTGCCGTTAACTGCACAGCACAACTTGACCTTTCTGACAAAAACAAGCCTAGCGTATTGGGCAATCCCACAGAAGGCGCTTTACTGCTTTGGCTCAGAGAACAAGGCATAGATTATAGTGTTATAAAATCCGCCACCGAGTCCCATGACGAACTGCCTTTCTCCACCTTAAGAAAGTGTATGGCATCTGTTGTGACATCGGCCAACGGCGAGAGAGTTCTTTATGTTAAGGGCGCCCCTGAAATTGTTTTAGGTATGTGTAAGTCCGTCTCTAACGGTGTGAGTGAACAAGCCATCACAGAGCAGCTTGTGCAATATCAAAATCAAGCCATGCGTACTTTGGGCTTTGCCTATCAAATTCTAAAAGACGGCGATAAAACCTTTGAAGACGGCGTTATTACCGCTGAAAATTTAGTATTCCTTGGTATCGTTGCCATTGCTGACCCTGTGCGCGAAGATGTTCCGCAAGCCATTGAAACCTGTTTAGAGGCTGGCTTGAAAATTAAAATCGTTACAGGCGACACCACAGGCACAGCCAAAGAAATTGGCCGCCAAATCGGTTTATGGACTGAAAAAGACACCGATGAGCATATTATTACAGGCCCTGACTTTGCGGCATTGTCTCATGCAGAATTGTTGCAAAAAGTGGACGGTTTAAAAATTATCGCCCGTGCTCGTCCTTTGGACAAAGAGCGCTTAGTTAAAGCTTTGCAGGAACGCAAAGAAGTTGTTGCCGTTACTGGCGACGGCACCAACGACGCCCCCGCCCTCAATGCCGCCCACGTAGGTTTGTCTATGGGTGACGGTACCGCCGTTGCTAAAGAAGCAAGCGACATCACCATCGTTGACAACTCCTTCACAAGTATCGGACGCGCCGTTATGTGGGGACGCTCCTTATATCAAAACATTCAACGCTTTATTTTGTTCCAGTTAACAGTGAACGTCACAGCCTGTCTTACCGTGCTAGTTGGCGCCTTTATGGGCACACAATCCCCATTGACTGTAACACAAATGCTTTGGGTAAACCTTATTATGGATACCTTTGCAGCCATGGCGCTGGCATCATTGCCACCAGACAATAAAGTTATGCAAAGCCCTCCGCGTAGCCGTGACGCTTTCATCATTGACAAAAATATGTCACGCCGTATTGTAGGCATTGGTGTTTCTTTCTCCCTCTTCCTTTTGGGGCTTGCGTGGATGTTTGAATACCAAAACATCACCACATTGACAGACGTGTTTAGCACACCATTAGGTGAAAAGAACGGACTTTCACAGTATGAATTGAGCTTATTCTTCACCATATTTGTTATGCTCCAATTCTGGAATATGTTTAACGCGCGCGCATACAACACAGGGCGCTCAGCATTTAACTTTAAAGATTGTAACGGCTTTATAGCTATGGCTATTCTCATTTTTGTTGGGCAAGTTGCCATTATGGCTGTGGGCGGCGAATTCTTTAATGTTATACCCTTATCATTTATTGACTGGGTGATTATTGTCATTGGCACATCTCCTGTACTCATTCTTGGAGAGCTTGTCAGACAAATGAAAAAATAGTTCTGTATATGTTATTTCAGAAATGTAACTATTGTATTTCTGACCCCTTACTAACTTGTAACATAGCTCTGGAGGCTTAAAATGGCAGTTTCTCTTTCTAAAGGTGGTAATGTTTCTCTTTCTAAAGAAGCTCCTGGATTAAAAGAAATCCTTGTAGGACTTGGTTGGGATGCCAGAAGCACAGACGGACAAGAATTTGACCTTGATGCAAGTGCTTTCTTGCTTAAAGAAGACGGCAAAGTACGCGCAGACGGCGATTTTATCTTCTACAACAACTTAGTTTCCAGCGACGGCGCTGTTGAGCACACTGGCGACAATAAAACAGGTGAAGGCGACGGCGACGACGAGGCTGTGAAAATTTACTTGGATAAAATGGCTGCAGACGTGAAAAAAGTTGCTTTTTCAGTAACCATTCACGACGCTGAAGCCCGTAACCAAAACTTTGGTATGGTTTCCAATGCGTATATCCGCGTTGTGAACTTGGCTGACAACAAAGAACTTGCCCGCTTTGACCTTTCCGAAGACAGCAGCACCGAAACTGCTATGATCTTTGGTGAAGTATACAACCACAACAATGAGTGGAAGTTCAAAGCTATCGGTCAAGGTTTTGCTGGCGGTCTTGGACCTATGGCAAAGAACTTTGGCGTTAACGTATAATTAACAAATTCTATATGCTATAAAAAAAATAGCATACTAGAGCCT
>CAYJFR010000110.1:0-7583 GCA_964369335.1 uncultured Desulfovibrionaceae bacterium
CTACAACATCCTCAAGGCTTTGTGTGTGCTGTATGATGCCGCTGATTTCGTGCACATCTTCAAATAGTCCCGATATTTCAATAATTTCGCGTTGATCTTCGCGGCGTGTCCCATATCCGTATTCTTGCACATGATGACGAATAATATCTTCAATATGTTTTTGAATAGGGTCTTCAAGGTCGCGATGATTCCACATACAGGTGAAGTATTTCCCTGCTTTGAGCAGTCTGTGAGTTTCTTGTAAAGCCTTGGGGCGGTCGCATACATTAAAGGAAGAACCAAAGCTGACAAAATCGTAACTGAGGCTGGGGCGTCCTGTGGCTTCTCCTGTACCTTCAAACCAATTCACTTGCGCTAAAGAGGCGGTGCGTTGTATGCCTAAAGCGCGCATGGCGTCATTGGGTTCTACGGCATCTACCTTACAGCCGTGTGCCGCCAAGGGCAGAGTGAGGTGTGCTACACCTGCGCCAATGTCACACACGCAGTCTTTTTCACGTAAGTCCGCCATAGTAAATATTTTCTGTAAGGCTGTGCTGGCGTATTCTGGACGTTTGAGGTAGGCGGCGGCTAAATGTGTATAATCCCATTCTGTTTTCATAAAAATCCTTTTGTTGTTTATCTCCAATCGTGGAGCCAATGCCCTTGTTGTGATTGTTGCAGCATCTTTTCATAGACGTGCAGATCGTGTTGATTGTCTGCTTCGCACCATTTTCCTTTCACGGGCATAGCGCCGATGGGCATGTTTTGGGTAAGAAATAATTGCAATAAACTTGTCATATCTGTGCTTTTTACTTGTTCTCCTAAAGCCTGACAGAGTTGGCAAAACTTTTCCCATCCCGCAAGAGAAAAGCGTAAGAGCCCCATATATTGACCTTGAATATCTTGGTAATTTTGGACTTTTTTACCAATGTCGCACAACAGCCCATTGTTTTGTAAAAAGCTTTCAGCATCGGAGAGCGGGTCTTCAAAACGTAAACGCCAAAGCTCTTCCCATGCTGTATCATAGGTGATGCTTATATCTTGCGTGCTGTGGCACAGGTCAATAATATGTTGAAAATGATATACAATGTCTGAGTAAGAAATAAGAATATGCGTGGCGCCTTGTGCAAAAGCTTGTCTTACCATGCTATCAGCACACCAAAGGGTGTAGACCATTTGAGAACTTTCCCAGAGGGGGTTATCTGCCACCAAAAAGGGCGCGCCCCAAGGTAAAGCCTGTGGGGTGAGTGCGTGTGCTTGATAGCCGCGCAGTACAAGAATATTTTGTATGCCAGCTTTACGTAAAGCCTCCATTTGCCACTGTAGAAGAGGCTTATGGGCAAGTTCTAAAAGGCATTTGGGTTTATGGGCGGTGAAACCTTTCATACGTGAGCCTCGCCCTGCTGCTAAAATAACGCCAAAGGTATTTTGCATGTGCATTCCTTATTTATTTGCTTGGTGAGCAAAATTTTTAACCATTTAAATCTAGCCATTTTGCGCCATTTCTGTCAAGATAGCCGCCAAGAGTTCTTATGAAAATTTGTGATGACGGCGCTAGGTGTCGCTATACACGCCTCTGTATTGATAATAAGGTTAGTATATTAATTTTTAAATTCATAAATGAAGAATGGTGATGTATGAAAAAGTTCAGTCTTGTGCTTGTGTTTTTTTATTGTGTATTTGTTTTACCTTGGGCGGGACAGCAAAGCCATGCGGCCAGTTCTGCCACAACAGTACAGGACACGCTCACCTTTGCTTTTGGATATAGTCCTAATGTCAAAGCCGCTCAGGAAGTTCGTCAGCAGTCTGTGCACAATGTGCGCATGGCAGAAGCCGGGTACTATCCTACCATTGGTATTTGGGCAGGGTTTGGCGCGCAACAAGCAGATAATGCCAGCACACGCGCCCTAGGGAACAGCGAATATGTTGTAGGCTCTTTCACTACCGGAGTGCAGTTGAGCCAAACTTTGTGGCAAGGGGGCAATACAGCCGCCAATGTGCGTATGCGTCAAGCGGAAGTAACCTATCGCGCATGGCAATTAATGGACAGTGCCAATTCCTTAGCTTATTCTGCCATAAGCGCACATGCTGATGTATTACGTCGTAAAGAGCTTGTAAAACTTGCTGAAACCAATGTGCGCGAAAATAAACGTATTTTGCAGCTACTGCAAACGCGTGTGGCTCAAGGGCTTTCCAGTGACGGTGATGTGAAACTTGTGCAGGGGCGTCTTGCACGGGCGCAAGCTTCGTTAAGTTTGCATAAGCAGGGCTTTCACACCGCTCTTGCCACATATACACGTATTACAGGGCAACCTGCGCCACAAGTGCTTGCAAAAGTTGCTTTACCACAACGTATGATTACTTCGGTGGACGAAGCGCGTGATGTGAGCGTCAACAAAAATTTACGCATTCAAGCTGACCTTGCCGCCATACAAAATGCCGCGGCTGATGTGGATGTGGCGCGGTCTAATTTTGCCCCGCGTGTCAGCCTTGATGTTGGCCCTTCCTATGTTGACCACGGGTATAAAGGTGACTCACACCAATTTTCATGGTCTGCCATGCTCAATTTGCAATGGGAAGTTTTTAGCGGTGGGCGAGATGTGGCTAATGTGCAGTCAAAAAATGCGCGTGTGCGTGAATTGCGCGCAGTATTACACCAGACTATGGACCAAGTGAATGAAGAAATCCTTATAACACATGCCACCATACAAAGCGCTCAAGAGCAAAGCCAGTATTATACACAAGCTGCCAGAGCATCCAAAGCGGCAAAGAGCAATTTTAGCGCACAATTTGAAGTAGGACAAAAAGACTTACTTTCTGTGCTTGATGCAGAAGGGGAGTATTTCTTCAGCGCTGCAGAAGCCATTATCCATAAGACCGACGTGATTCTTGGACAATACCGCATGCTCGCCCTCACAGGAGAGCTTTTGGACGAGTTACATATTAATGGAAGTACTTTGCATGTAGATACCAGCAAGGGCGCTTCTCAAGGCTTTGTTCCTTGGTCTTTTGCTCCCACCACCGTGGACACACAAGAAGCGCTTTCGGGAACAACGCTCACTCAACCGCGTAAATAGATTTAGAACGCTTTTTAGCAGTTTATACAAAGAACCTGTCGTGATGATTTGCGGCAGGTTTTTTTTGCGGAAAAGTCCTTCGTTAGAGACTGTACTTCATTACGCCAAATAATACTTTTTTCTTGAGTTGTGTATGCTTGAACACGTTCTAAAGGACTTTCTGGATTGCCTCGTCGCTACGCTCCTCGCAATGACTTTGTGTGCTAATCAAGGTCATTGCGAGGAGCGTAGCGACGAAGCAATCCAGATACAACAAAGGCTCTGCTTTTGGGGCAGAGCCTTTATAAAGAGCCGTGTACGCTGAAAAGATTTCTTTGCATAAAGTCACGCAGAGAAACACTTTTGAGCAGCGTGCTCAAAATCACTTTTTTTATGGGTTTTAACCATACTAATTGGCAACGTTAAAATCTTCTTTTTTGTTCAGCATCCATAGGAACAGACCCATATGGTTAAGGCCTGTATCTTTTAATTTATCCATATTACTCATAACCCAATAGCCAAGCTTCACCACAAAAGAAAAACCTGCGTCGTGCTCTAAAGCTAGAGTTTCATGAGGCTTAAAGGCGCTGCTCCAGCCGTTTTTAATACCGTCAATGACCACAGAAGACTTGGTAGTATTCAAACGCAAGCCGGCATGATTATACAGCGGCATAAAAAGTTCATCGGTAAAATAGAAAGGACGGTTGGACGCTACAGGTTGGTCTTGTGTTGTGTCGTTGATTTTAAAATGTCCAGAAACGGTGTTATTATTATCTGCAAAAATTTCATTGAGAAATTTTACAAGATGGTGTTGGTCTCCATTTTCTGGATTAATGGGCTCATAGCCTTGAAAGAGCATGTTTGAAATAGTGTTACGAATGAAATTGCCATTATCGCCTCTGCTACTAATAGTAACAAGGTGATGGTCTTTATCTTTGCTGATTTTAAAGCCGTGTAACAGCTCTTGAATATCTGAGTATTGAGAACTCACATGCAAAAGATTTACCATATGCAATTTTGAAATGATGGCGCCTAACTCTTGAGACGGAACTCTATATGTGAGTGCCGTAAGGTTGGATAGATCTTTGTTTAACTGTCGAATTTTATAGTTCGAAATCATAGCTTGTCTCCAATGTGATAAACGTACATGTGACCCATCATAAGCATGGCATGGCATAAATATGTCATGCGCAATACAAAAAAGGTTTTATTGTTAATTTTGTTTAGAGTGAAAACATTCTAATCTTTTTTGTACCATTGCACTAATAATAGAATTTCATCTCATATGCAAAAAAAGTCCCGTATATCTGTTTAAATAATATACGTATGCCCTATAAAAGTTTCCTCAAATCTATAAAATATATCTTAGTAGAAAGGCAAGCTGATACAGGACGAATATACAGGTTTTTTCGAAATAAAAAGCAACATATTGAAAAGAAAATGTATTTTTTCTAGAGTTTGTTTAAAAAATACTTTAGCAATATACGGTGAGTTCTTAATACTATTTTTGTATAAAGGGCTGCCCATACCAATAGTTGTCTATTATAATCTGTCTGGTTTTGAGAAGTTTTGAGAGGTTTTGAAAAATACGTTCGTTCGTTATCCAGCAAATGCAGGGGAGAACCTGAGGTGCGTTGAAGCGGAGGAGGAGACTGCTGGTTTACTTTAATAAATCTATATCCAAATTTTTCAATGGCAAGTGGCTAGCTATGTTTTTTCTTGCTTCAAGAAAGATATTTTTTTGAAGAATATGCGCATCGAGGAGTATTATGGTATTTTTTGTAGTGAGTTAGCACTTTCACAGAAGCAGGTGTTTTTTTCTGAAAAGGCGAAAAAAAGGGCAGTTATAAAACTGCCCTTGAATAAAGCTGTGTGCTGTTTATTGTTTTTTTCGGATTTCTGTCACCGTTTCTCCGCCAACGCCCCAGTTGTCCATGGGAATTTCATCAATGACTACCACGGTGGTTTTGGGGTTTTTTCCTAGGACGCGTGCAAGCATTTCTGTGCTTTCTTTGATAAGTTGTGCTTTTTGCGCTTCGGTGGGAGCTTCGCTGCCGCCAGTAACTTTAATATTTACATAAGGCATAGTTGTATCTCCTTGGCTAAGGTGTCATAAAACAGCCTGTATTTGAAGGTTTTGTGTGTATTACAGGCAAAACAGATGTTATGGGATTTGTCACAAGCAGAGTATTCCAGATTTTGCACAAAGAGGCAAGGCAAGCCTTACTCTTGGCTGTTTTTGCAGTGTCACTTTCTCCTTACAATGAGAAATCTTTACTTTTTCTTTCATGTTTCTTATAGTCTACGAGCTTCCTCAGAATTCTTTTTTCAAGACATTTTTACACATAAGAGAGTTTCCTATGAATGCAACTATGGAATATAAATCTTTTATTTGGCTTTTAGTCATTGTGACTTTGGCTTTTTTTGTGTTGATGTTTCCCTTTTTTGGTATCATTTTTTGGGCTGTAGCCATCACCATTATTTTCTCTAATTTGCAAAATAGTTTTGTAAAAATGACAGGAAATGCCAATCTTTCTGCGATATTAACACTTTTTGTAACCATTTTTATTATAGTATTACCTTTTCTTTTTATTGCCAGTGAATTTTTAGAGCAAGGGCTTGCTTTGTATCAGGGGATTACCAGTGGTAAAATTGACGTAAACACGTATTTTGAAAGTGTAAAAAAATCCTTCCCTATTATTCAAGAATATATGGATAAAATGAATATAGACCCTGAAGGCATACAAGGGAAGTTGACGGAATTTATTATCTTTGCCAGTAAATTTATAGGACAACAAGCCGTTTCCATTGGTGCAGAAACGCTGAATATTATAGCACAAATCGGTCTTTTGCTGTATATTTCCTTTTTCACTTTACGGGACAAAGCGCGTATCATTCAAATACTGCACAAAGCCTTACCCCTTGGGGACAGACGCGAAGCTCTTCTTTTTCAGAAAATTTCCGAAGTTACCAAGGCCACTATTAACGGTAGTCTTGTGGTAGCCTTAGTACAAGGTACTTTAGGTGGTGCTATTTTTTGGGCGCTGGATGTGCAAGCGCCTATTTTGTGGGGCGGAGTTATGACTTTATTGTCCTTGGTGCCCATGATTGGAGCAGGCTTAGTATGGGCGCCTGTGGCCATTTACTTCTTCGCTACAGGTGATGTGACCTCTGCGCTTATTTTATCGGGTTTTGGTGTGGGTGTTATTGGGCTTGTAGACAATGTGTTGCGTCCTATTTTGGTGGGGCGTGATACGCGTCTTCCTGACTACTTAGTGCTTTTGTCCACATTGGGTGGCTTTGGGCTTTTAGGTATGAATGGTTTCATTGTGGGGCCTTTGTTGGCGGTGCTTTTCATAACTTGTTGGGATATTTTTATCCGTGAATTTAATATTGAAGAAGACAAAGAGCTGGGTCATATGGACGAAGATATTGTGCCTGTTATGCTTGTAAAAAATGAAACTCATGTGGTACAAATCACTGTGACAGAAGACGAAGCGAAAAAATAAATCCTTTTATACGATAAAGTGTTTTTTGGAGCGAATACAGCTTGAAAAATGCTTTTTTTGTCGTGAATTTATGCACAATATTGACTCGGTCGATAAGTTTTGCTATTGAAGTATATTGCTAAGAATTTAACTATTGCTCTGTGTGTTGGCAGGCACGAGGTTTTTGTTTTTTGCATACCGTGTTTGCCACAAGAAAATATGCTCAAGGTGAATGGGAAAAATGTTGATACTAAGCCTATGCGCGTATTTTGCTTCATATAAAAGTCGTTGAGGGGAATTTTTCCCCTTTTTGGCATATATATCTGCCATACTTGTATGCAGGACTGTAAGGGGTTTCACTTTTTCGTGTATGTATTGCATCTTTAACGAAGGTTGGTTTGCATGGGTGATTTTATTCAGCAGCTTATAAATGGCCTTGCCGTTGGTAGTATCTATGCCCTTGTGGCTTTAGGATACACCATGGTATACGGTATTTTAAAGCTTATTAACTTTGCCCACGGTGATTTATTTACCATTGGTGCGTATTTCGGCTTAACCTTATTGGTAAGCGCAGGTATTGGCGGAGCCTTGCCTGTGGAAATGGCCATTGTTTTGGTATTTATCATGGTGGGTATCTTTGTAGCTCTTATGGGCTTTGTTTTGGAACGTGTAGCGTATAGGCCTTTACGTTCAGCAAGCCGGCTGTCAGCAGTAGTGTCTGCTCTAGGGGCTTCCATATTTTTCCAAAACGCCATTATGCTTATTTACGGGGCGCGTTTCTTCGTTTATCCGGAATTTGTACGTCCATCCTTTACTGTGACCATTGGCTCATGGGAAATTCCTGGCGTTCGCCTTCTCGTCATTGCTGGTTCTTTTATATTGATGCTTGCTTTGCACCTTTTTGTACACCGTACCCGTACAGGAGCGGCCATGCGTGCTGTATCCATTGACCAAGGCGCAGCGCGACTTATGGGCATTAACGTTAATAGAATCATCTCCATTGTATTTATGATTGGGCCTGGTCTTGGCGGCGTTGCTGGCATGATGGTAGGCATATATT
>CAYJFR010000111.1:0-1269 GCA_964369335.1 uncultured Desulfovibrionaceae bacterium
AATTTTTTTCATAGCCGCAGCTTTATTCTCAGCTGGGAAAGAAAATACATATAAATAAAGACCTAAGAGCATGAAAGCTATACCAAGCCATATGGCCCAATAATCTTCTTTTTTCCATAGGTCAGACCATGATGATTGCGCTCTGTCGACAACGACATCTGTGTTTTGTTGAGCCATACTTCCTCCAATTGTGTAAATCGTAACTTATAAAGGTTGCATTTTGAGAGTGACAACGTCTTTATTTCCGCGTTATGCACTTCATTTAGGGCTTTTGCAAGTGTTTTTTTGCACAAATAAGCCCGCATAACCCACTGTTCTGGATGCATCTCCTCCTTTTTCGTAAGAAGTTGTGTGTGTTACGAGATTGCACTTTTTTGCACCAAGTGCTTTACAGGCAAAAAGAGCCATAATTGTGGGACAAACACCGCACATAGAGATGTTTTGCTGTACGACGTTACGCGCCAATGTCATAGGATCTAAATCAAGTACTGCCTGTAGTGCCAGCGTATCTAATTCAAGTGTACGCTCATGGTCAGAAAAGTGATGCATGTCAGAGGACACAACGATGCTGATGTCCTGCCCTTTTTGCGCGCGGTGCTGTATGACTTTGGCAAGAGCCAAACCAGCTTTTTGCAAGAGAGTAAAATCATTACTGCCCACACAAATGGGAACCATGGAAAAGTGAGGGACGTATTCTTGCAAAAAAGGCATAAGCACTTCCAAAGAATGTTCGCGCTCATGAGCTGCATAATCAACCTCAAAACCACCGTCACTACACAAAATATCTTGCGCAAGTTCGTGCGCAATGGGTATAGAACCAAGAGGGCTTTGCCATGAGCCTTTGTCCCATACAGCAAGTCGTGTGCGAGAAGTGCCTTGTCCCGTATGATTGGGGCCAAGAACAAGTAAGGTCTGAGGAAGATTTACACGCGTTAAGGTTTGCGCTATGACATGACCGCAAAAAAAATGCCCTGCATGTGGCAATAAGACCACGGACACTTCTTCACGGGGCACAGTCTGCGCCTGACGTGCAATCTCAAGTTCACTGTGAACGTACGTACGCAGCGCCTCAGCATCGTTATTATAAAATGATCCTGCAACATGTGTTTTGCGTACGTCCATACAATCCTCTCAAAGTAAAAAATAGTAACTTGGGAGAAATATCACAGCAGATTACAGCATCATAATAGAATTGATTTTTTATTTGGTCAATGGCTTTTTGTGTTTTTTATGGACTTTGCTTGACAGTATTTTGTATACTTTTAGTAT
>CAYJFR010000111.1:1369-7574 GCA_964369335.1 uncultured Desulfovibrionaceae bacterium
GGCATATCCTTAGGCGCTGTTACAGTGACAATACGCTTTACAACGCTTTGTCCCTTGGCAGGCACAGAAAGATTCCAGATAAGAGTTTCATCCTTACCTTTTTGTGCGACTGGGCTGTCAGCATATATCACAGACATGGCCTTGTCAGAAAGTTGTGTTTCTGGCTCTTCAAGACGCACAGACACAGCTTCATTGCGCTTGTTGTATACGGTGTATGTCCAGCCCCATGTCCATATTTGATCTTTATTAATTATACCAGCTTCATTACTCTTGCGAATATCTTTCTTGGTTTCTACAGTGACCAGTGGGTCAATACCAAAATAGAAAGTCATGGCATTGTCCTTCACTTCAAGTATGTCTTGCCCTACGGGAACACCGTCCAACAAGTAATTAGCTCTGCCTATGGGGAGGAAATCAGAAGCAAGCTCTTGTTTGGCGCTGAGCCATACCTTGCTGCCATTGTTCGAAGACGGGCGTGCAATACGCTCTAAAGGCGTGGTGAACACTTCTTCTTGCAAAACAATAGTAGTCTCGCCTTCGGGAATGGTGAGTTTTCTGTTTAACGACCAAGAAGCCACAGCTTTATCAGGGTCAAAATTGCTTTTAGCAGCAAGAGCACCCACAGCAGCACCTAACATTACCCTAGAAGATTCGGGCGAGTTATAAGCACGAGCTTGCATATTCTCTCTTTTTTGCACAATCCACGGCTCTACAGAAGGAGGATTTTGCTCATTACCTTGGGCTGTGCTGAACTCTACTTCTGTATCAGTCCAATCAAGATCGCTGTTTTGCACAATTTTTGCCATCAACTTAAAATTGATGTTTTGCGCTTTACTGTCGGCATTAATAACATATACAGGGCGCCAGTTGCTGTCTTGCAAGGTGTAGGAATAACTAACGCGCAAAAGTTCGCCTTCAACAATATCTGTATCCACACTCAAAACAAATTTTTGGCTCATGGCAAGGTCTTTAGAAAAAGATTTTGCTCGTTTTTTGGCAAGTTCAAGCTCACGCTCAGTGGAGGCTATACGCGTACCGATCAGCGCAATTTCTGGCAAAGCTTTTTCCATGGCGGCTTGAGCTTCAGCGGGAGGAAGTTTGATAATGGGTTCATAAATGGCGTTATACTGCGCGTACAAAGTATTCAAAGCGCCGCTCAAAGAATCTGCCATGGATTCAAAGGTCACGCGTTGCTTTTCAAGAGAGCCTTGCGGTGCAAAGGGCGCGGCGTTTTCTTGTTGCATAGCCACAAGGCGCGCGTCCTTATTGGGTATAACAATATTCACGTCAGACGCACCAGCAGGAAGAGGTAAAGTTACCAATTTTTGCCCGTGCAACATGGTGACTTTCAAAGTACTTTCAGCAAAAACGCGCGCATTTTGCTGATTTAAAATCACTTTATAGGGCACAGACGGAATACTGTGTGAAACCGTTGCTATTTGAGCGTGCAAACTTGCTTTTTCGGCTTGGGTCTGCAAGCTCGGCGTGGTGGCAAAAGCACTGCTGGCTTGTGAAACAATACCTAAACCTAAAAGAAATAATGCCATTTTTGTATACATAGTCATTAAGTTATCCTTTTCTAGAAAATTTTATGTCCGCCAATCCAATGCGCTGCCACACGTCCTTGCAATTCCTTGCCTTTATAGGGGGTATTGCAACTTTTGGAATAGATAGTTTCTTCTGTAACTTCCCAAGTGTGCTTAGGGTCAAAAAGGAAGAAATCAGCAGGGTCATCGGGGGCGAAGCAGTTATAGGGTAAGGAGAAAATCTCTCCGGGGCGAGTGCTCCACAATCTTTGTAAGTCCGCAGCACTGAGAACGTTGTCTTGCACCAACTGCCATGAGAGCGCCATAGCTACATCCAATCCTGTGAAGCCGTTGGGGGCTTCATCCAGAGGGCAATCTTTCTCATGGGCTGCGTGCGGAGCATGGTCTGTCACAAGAATGTCAATAATGCCTTCCTTCACCGCAAGGCGTAGGGCGTCTCTGTCCTTGGGCGTACGTAAAGGAGGGTTCACTTTGGCATTGGTTCCGTAATTTTCTAAAACGCTGTCGTCAAGCAAGAGGTAGTGCGGGCAAGTTTCTGCCGTCACCTGAACCCCACGTTCTTTGGCCCAGCGTAACAAATCCACCACAGACTTACAAGAAACGTGAGCTATATGCACAGGCAGGTTCAGATACTCTGCAAGCAAAATATCACGCGCCACCTGCATGGCTTCACCCACATCAGGCTGGCCTTTCACGCCTATACGTCCGCTGGTAATACCTTCATTCATATGCGCCCCCTTAGCAAGGGAAGCGTCTTCGCAGTGGTCAATAACAATAAGATTCAAATCCGAAGCGTATTCCATAACGCGGCGCATAAGCTCTGTATTTTCCATGGAATGCCCATCGTTAGAAATGGCAACGCAACCTGCTTCTTTTAATTCAGCCAAGGGCGCCATTTCTTTTCCCATAAGCCCTGTGGTAGCGGCGCCAATGGGATACACATATGGCCCATGAGGAAAGGCTTTTTTGCCTGTTTCAATAATATAGGTGGTCACAGCGCCGCTGTCATTGACGGGTTTGGTATTGGCCATGCACATAACAGCACCAAACCCCCCATGAGCGGCGGCGGCAAGACCCGAAGCTATATCTTCTTTATATTCATAGCCAGGGTCACGTAAGTGCACGTGAGCGTCAATAAAAGACGGAAAGAGCAATAAGCCGCCAGCGTCAAAAACTTCGGCTTGCTCTGGAATGGGTTTACCGTGGGGCATCATGGTACGGATGCGGCCGTTTTCCACATGCACGTCCACACGAGCGCCTAAGTAATCAGCATTTTTTATGCATAGTAAGGAAGACATACGAACCCCTTAATCTTTATTATTTTGATGGGCTAAAAGGTATAAAATAGCCATGCGAGTTGCCACGCCAGCGCTCACTTGGTCAAGCACCAAACAATCTGGCGCGTCAGCCACAAGGGCAGAAATTTCAAGACCACGGTTCATAGGCCCTGGATGTAAGACTTTAGCATTGGCATTAGCTCTGCTCACAAGTTGTGGCGTGAGGCAATAACGACGGGAATATTCCGCCAAAGAAGGTAATAAGCCAGCTTCTTGGCGTTCTAGCTGTAAGCGCAAGCACATAATGGCGTCGCAGCCTTCCACAGCTTTGTGTAAATCGTTGTAAATTTCCACAGGCCAAATGTGTATGCCAGCAGGCAATAAGGTACGTGGGGCGCACACGCGTATTTTCACCCCAAGCATGGTGAGCAAATGGATATTAGAGCGCGCCACGCGGCTGTGGGCAATGTCGCCAAGAATGAGTAAAGTTTTTCCCGCAAATTCTTGTCCCCAGATACCACGCAAAGAAAAACAATCCAGTAAAGCTTGGGTGGGGTGAGCGTGCCAACCGTCACCGCCGTTGACAATGCCGCAAGGCAAGCGTTCTGCCAAATATTGCGCCGCACCACTGCTAGAGTGGCGTATAACAATAACGTCAGGATTCATAGCTTGTAGGGTCAAGCCTGTGTCCTTGAGGCTTTCCCCTTTTTTGATGCTAGAGCCAGTTTTGCCTAGGGCAAAGGTGTCAGCAGAAAGGCGTTTGCCTGCCACGTCAAAGGAGGTTTTTGTGCGTGTGCTGTCTTCAGAAAAGAAAAGGATAATGCTTTTTCCTTTCAAGGTGGGCACTTTTTTAATGGGTCTTTGGTTTATTTCTTGAAAATTCACAGCCAAGTCAAGCAGATGGTGCACATCTTCTATGGAAAGTTGTGTCACATCCAGTAAGTCTTTATGTGTCCATTGGTAGGTATTTTCGCTCATAGTTACATCGCATGGAGTTGAAGGTTATGTGATATGTTACTTGAAATATTTCTTTATCCAATCTCGTAAAATTTTTTGTTCTTTTTGAGTTTTCAGTTGTAACGTCTTTTCAATGGTATACTTAGAAAGCGCTCCCACGTATAAAGCATGTGTTTTATTCACAAGGCGGCAGACAGGCACAAGGTGAGATGCTAGCTCTCGCATGCCATGCTTTCGAGGCCAAAAGGCAATGCTGTCATTTTTTTTAAGAACAACGCGAGGTCTGTCAATAAATCTGCCTGTAGAGCCGTCCAACAATGCCACGTTCTTACTCAATTTTACAGATTTAGAAAGATATTTATCCTTCACCGTAGCAAAGGTGAAATATTCTTGTAAAAAATCTGTCAAATACGGATTTTTCTTTTCTATTTTGATAAAATCCTTACAAATATATTCCGCGTGGGCAAAGTCGCTGATGGACGTATATATGCCCTTTTTATCGTTGACACGCACAGCAAGAATTTCATACCACGCGCTGCAATCTTTATCACCTTTGAGGGGCGTTTTCCCCACAATACCGCCAAGCACAGCGCCTTTTTCTTTATTTTTTGCCGAAATAGAACTTACACGATAATGCTCTTTATATTTCACACCAGCGCCTTGACGCACCCGTATACCATTGCCCTTGGGCGTAAAGTATCTGTACGACGCAGGCGAATGGGTCAAAATGGCGCCTATATTTTTATAATCCAATGTATACGAAATTTTTTCTAAAAAGCCTCTGTGTGAAGTGCCTTGTGTAAAAATACCTTTAGCGCGTTTGCCTGAAAGGTCAGTCAATCGAGCATGGGCTGTTGTGCTCAAAGATAGAGAAAAAAATACGCAAGAAAGCAGTGCCGCAAGGGCGCATGTTCTTTTCATTATTTTCTCCTACATTTTGCACAAGCCATGCTGTCCACCACTGTCATTACAAAAAAAATTCCTCACAAGGAGGAAAAGAAAACAGAAAAAAAGAGTTACTGCTATGAAAAATGCTTTGAAAATGCTTTCGTTGCTTTGTTTGCATATGCGCCTCTTTTTTTATTTTTTACACAAATGTAGGTGAGAGGTGAGGATATATCTTTAAAAGGATACATCCTCACCCGTATATACCTACATGCTTTCGCTGTACAACAGACGTTTAATACGTACTTCACGCAACTGCTTACGTGTCATAAGTACCATTTTTTTCTGGCGTAATTCATGTATGTCTTGTGCATAATTCACGCCATTTTGTGGGTCTTCTGCCGTGAGTAAGGTACGCAAGGCAGCGTCGTTTTCACTAAGCATCGTCTCTATGAGGGCTATCTCCGCTTCCAATTCCTTCTTGGTCTGCGGCAATAATGCGTCGTCTGACAGGTTTGTCATGCGTATTCTCCGTAACATTCTTTTTAATATCAAAGGAGGGCAGGGCATTATACAAAGTCCAGAATTGCGGATAGAGTGAACCCATAATTCCGGGGTTACTGAGCTTAATATGTGGACGAGCGGCGGCACACACAGCATAGGCTAAAGCCCAAGCAGGTGTGGGAGCTGTCCAAACAGCTTGTGGATCGCGGTATTCATCACTACGTTCAAGAGCGCATACTTGTGTTTCTTCGTCTACGGCATAATCAAAGCCGAGATGATTGAAGAAAGATTCCATAGCAAGTAAGGGAGCTTCTCCTGGCAAGATAACGCGTTTTTTGCGTATGGCGGCAAGATAGGCGCAGGTTGCCATAAGCGGCGCAAAGCGCATATCACTGTAGATAGCAAGGCTTGGCACAACAAAGTCTTCAAGAACTTCGGGAGCTTCTTCTTCCTCTACAAGTTCTTCTTCCACAACTTCTGTTGTCATGTCTTCCGTAGCAACGGTTGCTTCTTCAGCTTCCACGGTTTCGGCAACGTCTGCTGTTTCTGTAGATTCGGCGTCTGTGCTTTCTACAGAAACTTGTGCGTCAGCTTCGTCAGTAGCCATGACTTGAGCTTCTTCGTCACCTTCCACAGGCTCTACAGATTCTACGGGCTCTACGGGCACATGCTTAACAGCCACAAGGGGCTCATGCTGTGTGCTGATACCTTGAGCAGTCACGTCAACTTCCAAACCAAAATGCGCCAACAAGTCTTGAATCTCTTGTGCGGCAGGACAATCAGGCCATTGACCTTGTAATTGTACTTTGCCACCCACGGTGAGCGGTAAAGCCAAGAGGTAAGCGGCCAATGCCAAGTCCATACCAAGACTAGGCTCTTGCGGTGTTTTGATAGGACAAGGGGCAAAATGTATAAGACTGCCTTCACGACGCACTTGGGCGCCGCTTGGAGTTAACACAGAAAGAGCCTCTTCGATGATAGCTTCTGCATCTTCGCGCGCACGCATTTCAAAGCTTATGGCTGTTTCCCAGAAAG
>CAYJFR010000112.1:0-4703 GCA_964369335.1 uncultured Desulfovibrionaceae bacterium
GCCTTATGATTATTATGCACAAATTCCACAGGGTCTTCGATGGTAATAATATGACAAGGCTTGCTCTTATTTATTTTATCAATAACAGCCGCAAGAGTGGTGGATTTACCTGAGCCTGTAGGCCCTGTAACCAACACAAGGCCGTCTTTAAGGTCAGAGAAATAATGCACCCCCTCAGGAATACCCAAGGCCTCCAAGGAAAGCTTAATATGTGGCAATTGACGAAATACCGCCGCCAACGCACCGCGTTGATAAAATATATTCACACGAAAACGCGTGTTATCATCTAAGCTGTACGCGGTATCCACAGAAAGCTGGTCACAAAGAACTGCCTTTTGCCTGTCTGTAAGTATGGGCAATAAGTAATTATCTAAGCATTGCTTGCATAAAACTTCTCGCGGTAATTTAGACAATTCACCGTCAACACGCACCAAGGGCAAAGAGTTTAACGTCAAATGTAAGTCTGAACCTCTAAGCTTTATGGTCTCTTTCAAAAGCTCATCAAGGGGCGTGCATGTCTGAAATGTACTTTGACCTGCTAAGCTCATGCTTACTCTCCAATTTCCACAAGAGCGCCTCTGGTACGATTACCATAAGCCAATTTACGCACGGCTTTACCTATATTGAAGGGGAAAGGAGTTTTACCCAGAGCGCCTTTCACAACTGGTTCTAAAATGCCTGTTTTTTCATCAAGCTGAAGTAACTTGTCCTTCCCCTGCGTCTCATACGGGTGACTAGAATTATTTGCTAACACTTTAGATTTTAAAGTTGCTGCTTCATGAGGCGTCATGATAATATGCGGCGTAACAAGCATGATAAGCTCTTTACGCTGTGCAGTTTTCACTGTGTCGGTGAATAAAAAGCCTAAAATGGGAATATGGCCTAAAATGGGCACTTTTTCTTCGGTATCAGTGATATTTTCCTCAATAAGACCGCCAAGGATAAGGGTTTGCCCATCCATACCCATAACAATAGCTTCAAGTTCTGTGGTGATAATGGTATCGGTTTGACCTGTTCTTGAAACCCCATTGATGGAATAGTCAAAGTCAGGGCCTTCACCTATGCCAGGAGTGGACATTTCCGTCATGATTTTCATGGTAACGGTACGGTCTGCATTGATGGAGGGGGCAATTTCAAGCCTAAAACCCACTTCTTCGGTTCTGTAAGTGGTGCTCACTTGAGCGGGAGAAATCTGCGTACCGCTTTCACTAAATTGTGGTTGTGTTACTGTGTAGCCTTCACGAATAGGCATTTCCGCACCCTGAAAAAATTTACCCGCAGCATTATTTGCCACAAACATCATGGGGGTGTTCAGCTCTGTGACTTTACCTTCACGCTCAAGCATGCGTAAATTTGCATCAATTTTGTCATTGATAAAAGAAAAAGCAAAGGATGACGGTGAAGGCGTTAAGGAAGCCGCTTGAGACAGCAAGCCCACAGTACTGTTAGCACCTGTATTCGTTTGAGAAAAGCTCAAGTCAAAGAAAGATTCTATGCCATCATCTAAGGTGATACCCAAAATCTTTACCTCAAGCAAAAGCTCTCTGGTAGGCGTGTCTATTTGTGCAATAAGCTCCCCTACTTCCTTGAGCAAGCCAGAGTCCACCGAGCGTATAATCACACTATTATTACGCGGGAAAATAGTCATTAAGGCTCTTGCTTGCCCTATTTGGCGTTCTAAGAGCATTTCTGGCGTAAATTCACCGCCTTCACGCAGTAGGCGCGCCATACGAGCAACATCCACCTCGTCTAGCTTCAAACCAGCAAGTTCCGTGACGCCTTTTTCCTTTCTCTCAAAATTTTCCTCACTTATGTCTCCATCAGTACCTTCTTTTTTAAGTTCTGCACCAATCTCAGGAAATTCGTCCGTACCCACATGACCATAACTTGCCACATTTTCAGGGTTGGTGAGATCTACTCTTGTGCCAAAGACGTTTTTAATGGTCTCGCCCACAGTAATACAAGAAGCATATTTGAGATTAAATACGCGCGTTTGTTCATCACGGCGAAGAGTGAGTTCACGCCCGTATTCCTCTACTTTCATAACGCGGATAATATTGTGTTGCTCGCTGAACCATAAATTATAGGTTTTACAAATAACTTCCAAAGCAAGAATGGGAGTCACACTCTTTAAGTAAATGGAAATGGGTAAATTTTGAACTTCTGGCGTAGCCACCACGTTTTGCCCTGTCATTTCCGAAATTAAGCGTAAAATCTCACTGAGGGGCGTTTTATCAAATTGAAAAACCTCCACAATGGGCGAGTGAGATGTGCCTCCAGCTTGTGCTGCCTGCGCTGTACCGGCAGAAAAAGACAACAGCAGGACACAAAGCAACACCATGCTGGAGCATACTGTTTTGAAAAATGAAATCTTTTGGCTCATATTAATAAAACTTCCCTGTTATTTCATTACCGTCATCTAAAACCACTGTCATTCCGTTGAGATGTATTTTTTTAATCGTTAAAGATTTAGACAAATTGGTCTTGGCATTGGCCTCAATAACCACATTGTCATTTTCATATAAAATACACACACCTTTATTTTGTATATTGGCAGAAACAGCACGCCTTCCATTCACTTGCATTAAACCAGTGACCTTTATAGTCGGTAAACGCGCATAAGAAGCATGATTGGGCTTATTTCTTCCATCAAAGCGAAAATCTTCAGGCTTACGTTCTTTATCTGCCCCCTCGTTGATCTGCTCATCTTTATGAAGCCATGCGGTATCCATTTCTAGCTCATTGCCATCCACCATTTTTGAAAATGGATCACGTTTGCGAGAAACATCAAAAGATTTTAAATACAAGGCACTATCGCATTTAGACTCAGGCAAGGCATTTTTCACTGCCTCCTCGCTTGTTGCTCCTTGCACAGTCTCCTCACTTGATACTGCTTGCTTTACTTCTTCTTTCGCCGCACCTGTAGGCACCGCTTCTTTTTGCGCAGCGGGAAGGCTAGGCGCATGAGAAGGGTTTACGTTGCTTGGCGAAACTACAGGTGCGGAAGAAGCAGCGGCAGGTGTAGGCGTTTGCGCCGCTTCCACAGGGTTGAGTGGCAACAAGGCCAGTATGAAAAGAGGTACTAAAAACTGACGTACCTTAGATGATAAATAATAAATTAACGCTGACATTTTCGGCATCCTTGTTTCTCATAATTTTAACATTGGTTACATTTACCACCGAGGGTAAAGAACGTATTTCAGCAAAAAATTCGTACAAGGACGTAAAAGAACCTGTAAGATTTACAGAATAAAGAATTCTTTCTATGGATTTTTGTTCCGTTTGCACCGAGGTAAACAACAAAGGATTTTTAGGGTTTTCTACAAAAGGCGCCAGTTGGCTCACATGAAGCCCGTTATTGGCTGCCATTTCGTTAATACGTAAGACCATCTCTTCTTCACGGCTTTTATCGGCAAGGCGTAATACCTTTATATCTTGCAACTGCTTATTAAGGACACTGACCTCACCTTGTACTTTGCTCACCCTTTTTTCTATGGATTCAATATTGTCAGGCGCTATGGTTTCATTAATGGCTTTAACAATATCATTATTTTTCTTAATAAGTGTTTTGTGTTCTTCAATGATGGCATCACGGAAATAATTAAGATACAAATAAATACAACCCACTATAAGCAAACTTACCACGCCCCAGCGCTCTATGAGAGAAAATTGCTTTGCTGCCATTTACTCTTCCTCCAATCTGATTTGCAATGAAAAGGAAAAGTACACATCTTCCCCACCACTTGCCGTTATTTGCGAGCTTTTTTCCAAACGGCTTTGGCGCACCATGGGCAAGTTTTTTAACGCCACCACATAGCGGCTCACGGCTTCATATTGCTTGGCCGAGCCTTCTAAAAACCACACTTGATCAGAAAATTGTTGCAAATTATTGAGTTGTATAGCTTGAGGGGTCACATCCATAATACCTGCCAAAAATCCGCACAATAAATATTGTCTGTCTAATAGCCCTGTATTCAACAGTTCAATGTGTTGTTTAACTGTCCTCTGCTCCTGAGAAAGCGTGTTGAATCTGGCCACAGCGTCCTTCCCTTTCTTTACCTCAGCATCCAAGGCTTTTTTGTCTTCTTCCAAGGCAGCAATGGTATTTTCTGTAGCAAGAACTTGATATTTGAGCCAAGAGGCTTCCGCACCCATGCAAAAAATAAAGAAAGCTAAAATCATAGCAGGCAAGGCCAAGGGGTGCGCCACAATCTTGGTATGTAAAGGAATATGGTTATCCACCACAAGACCACTGCAATATTTGCATAAGGCTTGAGAAGCGGCGCTCAGTGCTGTCATATAGCGGGCGGGTACTATGCCGGGGCTTTGCACATCGGGCAGGTCAAATTCCACATCCCAACGCTTCACTTCAGCTTCCGGCGCGTATTCACCCACCAAGGTACGCCAATTTTGCTCCCCGCCCTCACCGCCTAAAATAATAAGCGGCGTGGTTTTAAAATTACCTTCGTAATCTTGCACCAGCTCATCCACCATGTTTAGGGTGGACTCAATGGCAGATTCTTCAGGGGAAAATTCGTGCTGTTGAAAGGAAACAGGCATATTATTAACGGCAAGAGCCACTAAGGCATCATAAGGACGCCAGTTGACAATGATACGCGGTCTTTCATTGTCCACGCTTATAAGCTTAACGTCCATAGTAGCACTTTGCGGCGCGCAGTGGGCAAAGGCAAAAACTTCGTGAG
>CAYJFR010000112.1:4713-7571 GCA_964369335.1 uncultured Desulfovibrionaceae bacterium
TAACTCCCACCAGCTTCATTTTAAGACTGGCGCACACTTGCTCTAAACTTTCATAGCTTTTTTGGTGCAGGGCAAAAATAACAGCTTGCACAGTGGTGGAATCGTCAAGACCGTATTCGTCAAACTCTCCTTTGGGAGAGGGCGGCACATACACAGAGACCATAGCTTCGTTGGCAGGATAATCCAGAAAAGGGCTTATTTCAAAACGCGCCGCCACTTTAAGGGCGTCTTGTGCTTTTTTTTGCCCAAATCGCCCCACTTTTTGTGGTTTGGGCAATTCAGCAGTAGTAGAAGTAAATTCGTCACTGACCACCAAAAGTTTTTTGGTAGATATGGCACCCCATTGCTTAAACAAATGCGCCAGACGTAATTTAGGGCTGTCTATGGATTGTTCAAAAACCACTTCCATAAAGCGTAAAAGCTCTACTTGCCCCTTAGATTTTTTACGCACCAAGACGCCGCGGGCGGAAAACTCTTCGAGAACAGCTACCATAAGGGTGTTGCCGCCCTTTTGCCCTTTACCGCCTTTGCCCAAGAAGGCAGAAGCGCCCAAGCGGCTGAAAATATCTTTTAATGCCATAGCTGACTCTCTTTGTCTCTTTTGAAAGATGGTGGAGATCACTCCCCACCATCACAATGCGTACGGAAAAGACGGTGGGCTAGGCCCACCGTCAAAGTTTAAGCTATTACGCTAGAATTAGGGGTTAGCAATCCAGTTTTCAGCGTCAGCTGCAGGCCACTTGTGACCTTCTGGGCAAGATACGTCAAACTGCCATGCTTCTTGTACTTCTGCTGGGTCAAAAGTCATAAGTTTACCAGCAGTAGTGTCAGAAGCATCTACATATTCAGCAAGAGTACGATTGTCTGGGTCAACATCATGCACATAACCACCCAAACCGTCTACAGCAGCAATGTAGGCAGCAGACTCAGCAGTAGTAGCAAGACGTGGAAGAATGATGAAGAATTCTTCGTGAGAGAACATGCCGTCAGCCAATACAGCTGTGGGGCAAAGAGCAGAAGCGGTGATAAGACCGGAAGTGATAAGTTCGCACTCATCATTTACAGCCATGATGATACGACCTACCCAGTTGGGGTTACCAACTTCAGTGGCACTCTCCATAGTAGTACCATCGCCTGAGTCACCGTAACCAAGGTTATCATCTGCAGTGGCGTCAGCAGTAAGAGCTACCAAGCCAGGAGTACCAACGTTGGTATAACCAGACATCATAACATTGTCGCCAGCTGCAAGAGCTTCTTGATAATCAGGACGAGCAACAGTGCCGTCAGAACCAACAAGCTTAACAACGCGGTTCACACCCAAGGCTGCCAATTCGTTGATATCATCTTGTGTAAGAGCATACAAACCGGGGAAGATGCGGTCTGTGAAAGCAGCAGAAATAACTTGTTCAGCAGTATCTCTGGAATCTTGTGTAGAAGCAAGTGTCCAAGCGGTACCGTCAGCATTTTCCACTACCATGTTGGTGAGGTTACTAGGAAGGCGACCATTAGATTCAATGAACATGGCAGTCATGCCGCGAATACCTTTGTTGTTGGTATCGCAAACGTTGTCAGCGGTGCTAGAGGTGATACCACCAAGACGGGGGGCGATAAGGCCAAGAAGTAGGCCAAGGATGGCGATAACGATGAGCAGTTCCATCAAGGTGAAACCGGACTGTTTGCTTTTTTTACGTAAAGTAAACATTTTTTAAAAACTCCATAAGGTTAATACACTTTTTGACTGTGTAATTCCTCCCCAGAATCTACCCAATCACGTCACAATGACACAATAATTTCATCCGATATAGTGTTGCCTTCTAGTCCCCCTAGACAGGCAGGGCCCATACAATAGTAAGGTTTTATTCCTTAGTATATTTTTCGTTAATCAACTCTACACGCTCACAAGTTTGACCTTTAGAGCATGTTTCGCAACAATCCACCGTAAAACGGTACTCTCTGCCGCAATTAATTAAAACTTCTTTCTGTCCGCGTTTTAAAAAACGCATTTCAATGCTCATTTTTCCGTGCCCAGAATGTTCAAACAACTCTTTGTAACATGTGCTCAGTTGCTCTAAAATATCCTTGTGCGCCTCAGAAAAGTACTTTGAATCCATCATCACTTAAGCCAACTCCTCGCTTTACCGCCATTACAAGTAATTATTACTCATCCTTTACACAGTGCACATTTACGCAGGAGTGCTCTATATATTTTCTTGGACAATTCGATACTGCCCACCCACATTATCCACGGCATACTTTACGCGGTATTCTCCAAGCCACGAACTGCTATTGACCGAAAATTCCACATCCACTGTCACCGTGGCCCCCGTTACGCTGGAGCTGAGCACTTTGACATCCTCAAGAAGCAGATTTTTCTTCACCCAACCCTCTTTCTTCATTTCAAATGCCTTGAGAAGATCATCCTTGGTTAAATAATAACCTTCATCCTCAGTGAGCACATAGGTGAGCGAAGTTGGTGCATAAAAACTCACGAGCTTATGCATATCTCGGCTATTAAAAGCTTCCATATAAGAGTGAAAAAAGCCACTAACATCCACAAACTGTTGACCGCTTATCTTGTCTCGTGATGCGCATCCGCCCAAAGTAAATACCAAGACTATGAGCAGTATATAACGCTGTAGTTTCAATCTAAACACTCCTTAACCGAGGGGTACTGTATACGTAAATTTTCAAATTTGAATTTCGTTTTCAAATTCACTAAGAGCCCTTTTAAGGTATTCCTACTTCATTTGTCAACTATAAAAAAAATAAAATTCATTTTTACATCAAAAACGCTTAAAATAATAAAGAAAAAAAAATATGATTTTCTTATTATGGGGTATTTTTAGACAATATTTAGG
>CAYJFR010000113.1:0-7563 GCA_964369335.1 uncultured Desulfovibrionaceae bacterium
CCGCCGCCAAATTTTTCAAAAACTCCTGCTGCTGAAGCGCGGGAGTTTTTTGTTTTTGTAAGCCCTTGCTGTACCTTATCTGAGCGGGGCGCGAGGGCTTTTTGTACAAGCCCTTGTTACCCCTTTTAGCTTACTTTCCCACCTTTTATGAGCAAAATTTCCCATAATGGTTATTATATTTAAAGGTACATTAGTAGCAAAGCTTCTTCGAATAACCATATCAAAAAAAAGTGAAAATGTTTTTTTGCGCCCTTTAGGAATTTGTGTTAGAGAAGTTTATTCGTTTTATATTGGGGCATATTATGAAAAAAGAGTTGACTGTTATCATACCTACTTTACAAAAAAACCCTTTATTTCCTTTACTATTGCGTAATTTACATCAAGATCCTGGAGTGAAGGAAATTATCATCATTGATAATAGTACACAGGGATTTTCCTTTCCCTCGCCCAAGATTCGTGTGCTAGAGGTTGAGGAAAATATTTTTGTCAATCCCGCTTGGAATTTGGGCATGCGTCATTGTAAAACCGATTATTGGTGTCTTATGAATGACGATATAATGCTTTGTCCGTTTTTTTGTAGTTTGGTATTAGATTTGTTACAGCCAGATATGGGAACGGTGGGCATTTTGGGTGATCATGTGAAATGTGTAGATTTGAGTACATATAAACTGCCTATAGCTCATGCAGAGACCATGTTTTTGCGTAAGATGTATTCTTTGTGTTACTGTTTTGGTATTGCCATGTTTGGGCATAAAGATGCGTATATACCCATTCCAGAAGAGCTGAAGGTTTTTTTCGGGGATAACTATTTGATTTATACTAACCGCATACGAGGTCGGCAAAATTATGCCATAGCAGGGCAACCTTTATATCATTTGGGGTCTTTATCTTCTAAAACATTAGAACATTTGTGCCAAGAAGAGCTGCCTATATATGAAAAATATTGCAAGAAATACTCTTTAAAACAAGCAGCAAAGAATTCCTTGCAAAATTTTAATTCTTAGTTTTCAGATAATCATAGAAATTGTTGCTTTATGGTTTGAATAGTAAAAACCCTCCAAGAATGCGAAATTCTTGGAGGGTAAATATTTTATAAAGTCTAATAATTATTTAGATAAGTCGCGCTTTTTGCAGTGCCACCTGTAATATGTTTTTATTCATATCTGTCAGAGGGCAAAGAGGTAAGCGGAAGCTTTCTTCTACCTTTCCCATAAGAGAAAGAGCTGTTTTGACCGGAACAGGGTTGGTTTCTACGAACATAACACGATTGAGCGGCATAAGCTCAAAATGTATTTGGCGCGCTTTTTCCAAATTGCCTTGGGCAAAAGCCTTGCACAAGTCAGCCATTTTACGCGGTGCAATGTTGGATGTGACAGAAATAACCCCAACGCCCCCAAGTGTGAGGAGCGGTAACACGGTAAAGTCATCTCCTGAGAGTATAGAGAAGTTTTGAGGACATTCTTCTATAACGTCAGAAACTTGTGTAAGGTTTCCTGTGGCCTCTTTTATGCCCACAATATGCGGGAATTCCGCCGCAAGGCGTCCTACTGTGGCAGGCAAAAGATTACATCCAGTACGCCCCGGTACATTGTACACCACTAAAGGAAAGTCCACAGCTGTGCTTATGGCTTTATAGTGTTGGTACAAGCCTTCTTGCGTAGGCTTATTGTAATAGGGGGTAATAAGCAAAGCGCCATCAGCACCAGCATTTTTTGCAAAACGAGTAAGTCTAATGGCTTCTTCTGTATTGTTAGAACCAGCTCCAGCAAGCACAGGTACGCGCCCTTTGGCTTGGTCAATACAGATTTCAATGACTTTTTCGTGTTCGTCGTGGCTTAATGTTGCGGATTCTCCTGTGGTTCCACACGGGACAAGCCCATCTATACCTTCCTGAATTTGCCATTCAATAAGGTTACGATAGGCTTTTTCATCCACAGCACCATTGCTAAAAGGAGTAACAAGAGCGGTTAACGCACCAGAAAACTGCATACAATTTCCTCGTTAAGTTACAGGAAAATCAAAAAATTACTCAAATAAAAGTCACGCTAAGCAAAGAGCGTTATTGTTGATTGAGAAACTCTTTGAGTTCTTTACCTGCACGGAAAAAAGGAAGTCGTTTAGGTTCCACTGTTACAGAATCACCTGTTTTAGGATTGCGGCCTGTGTATCCTTCGTATTCTTTTACCTTAAAGGAACCAAAACCACGAATTTCTACTCTTTCTCCTGCGAGTAAGGAGTCCTTCATACAATCTACAAAAGTTGTAACGACTAAAGCTGCGTCTTCCATAGGGAGGTTAGCTTCTTCAGAAAGTGCCTTGATGAGTTCACTCTTATTCATATTTTCTCCAAAAAAAACTTAATAGTATTACCTACAGGACGTAAGCTACAGAATTTTCATACAAAAGTAAATATTTATTCTTCAGGAATGTGTAAAACATTTCTTGTTGCAAGGGTATCAAGCATACTTAGCCGTATTTTTTGAATTTTTTTGGCAATAGCTTCAATATCAACACAGGCAGGAGAGCCCGCGGCATAGTTCAAAAAGGGCTTTTGTTGGCGCACAGCTTCCATAAGTTTGGGGTCAAAACGTACAGAACCGAGCAAAGTAGGCTCTACACCAAGAAATCTCTTACATGCCATATGCAATGTGTTAAAAGCTTTCTTTTCTTCTTTGCTGTTTTCAATTTGATTGACGATAACATAAAAATCGCGCGCGCCGTGATGGGTATATAAAATCTTCATGAGAGCGTAGCTGTCTGTTAAGGATGTAGGCTCAGGAGTTATAACAACTACGCGCATGGCAGCCATAACAGCAAAAGCTTGTACCATTTCTGTAATACCTGCGCCTAAATCCATAAAGACATAGTGATAGTCTTTTAAAATGGGATTGATGCGTTTGAGTAAGAGGTCGCGTTGATCATCGTCCAATTCTACAAGATCCGGTAAGCCAGACGCTGCTGGAAGAATATCTAGCCCTGCCTCAACTTTGAGAATAACGTCCTTCATTTCGCAATTACCAACAAGGGCATCTTGGACGGTTTTTTCAGGTGTAATACCCAAGAGCACGTCTAAGTTTGCTAGCCCCAAATCGCAATCCATGAGAAGAGATGGCAAAGAGAGTTGCTGTAGTGCGTAAGCTAAGTTTAAGGTTATGTTGGTTTTTCCAACGCCGCCTTTGCCGCTCATAATGCAAACGCTCATGGTTGTATTAGACATATTATACCTCGTCGCCTCCGCCAAAAAGGAAGCGCTTTTCATGGGATTGGACCAAGGTTCGCGTCTCATTTAGGCTTGTGTTTGATTTTATATACATGCGCATGGGCACATTTTCTTGCAAGGCGTTTTGCAACGCTATTGCGGCATTATCCAGGAGTTTTTGTCTTTGACAATCTCCGCTCGTAAGTACAGCTATGCCCGCATGTAAAGAAAGCTGTTGTTGCATACAATCATGCAAAATACTTTCTACAAGATTTTGTGCCTTAAAAGTTGAAGCTCCGGGAAGAATAAGGGCGGCGTGCTGTGGGTCTAAAATACCCAAGGCATCACACACGGCGCCGTGTTTTTGTATGGCTTCATACATAATATGAATGGCTTTTTCTAATGGGCACGGGCAGTTATCAGCTATGGAAAATTGTACTAAGGCAAGGGATGACGGACTGCGTCTTGTGCGCAGCACTTCGTGTTCTAACTGTTGTAAGAAGGGGGCTGCCAAAAGCATTTGCCCTATAAGTTCGGGGGAGTGCAGTTTTTTAGCTGTGGTGAGGTTTGCCATATGTGCAAAAGCGCTGTTGGCGCTTAATTCCAAGGCACACCAACCGTCGGGTAAGCATTCTGTACAAATTTTTTCCCAATTTTCTTGACTCATATGGGAAACAAGTTTAGCCACAACAAAGTAAGAAGGAGACGGTTCAACGCCCTTCTTTTGTAGGAGCAATGTGCGATGAGCTTGAATAAGCTCTTCGGCTAACTCTTCGGGCTTGACCCGAATAAGAGAAGAATTATTGCTTTTTGTCATGTTGGTATAAGAGATAGTCACGTTGGAAAATATCAATGCGCCCATTGAGCACAGCGTCTACATCGCCCACTTCGGTATTGCTTCTGTGATCCTTTACCAATCTATAAGGATGCAGTGTATAAGTACGAATTTGACTGCCAAAAGCTATAGCTTCTTTATCTGCATATTGCGCTTGACGTTCTGCATCTCTTTTCCTTAGTTCTAAATTATATAAGCGCGCTCGCAGAATTTGCAAGGCTGTTTCTTTATTATGATGCTGTGATTTTTCATTTTGACACTGTGCTGTAACTCCTGTGGGAATGTGTGTAATGCGCACAGCAGAACTGGTGGTGTTAACACTTTGTCCGCCAGGGCCGCTGGAACGGAAGGTGTCAAAGCGCAAATCCGATTCCTTAATGTCGATTTGAATATCTTGCCCTGCATCGGGAATAATATCCACTGAGGCAAAAGACGTATGACGCCGCCCTGAGGAATCAAAAGGCGAGATACGTATAAGCCTGTGAATACCGCGCTCGCTTTTGAGCAAGCCAAAGGCAGAAGAACCGCTAATGCGTAAGGTAACGCTTTTCAAACCAGCTTCATCGCCGCTTAAATAGTCTAACTCTTCCACTTTATATTTATGCGACTGCGCCCAACGTGTATACATGCGTAAAAGCATTTCCGCCCAGTCTTGAGACTCTGTGCCGCCTGCCCCAGGATGTATTTCTAAAATAGCATTGTGTGCGTCTTCCTCTGCAGAAAGAAGCATGTGCATCTCTGTAGCATCAAGTAAGGCGTTTAAATGTTCTACCTGTTGGGAGAGACTTTCTAGTGCTTCTTGCGCTTCACTGTCTTGCTCATTGTGTGCTTCTGCGGTGGCTTCGCTGGCAAGGGAAAGCCAATCTTGCATGTCTTCGTGACTTTTTTGCAAAAAGGTTAAACGCTCTGACTCATCTTCAAGGCGGCGCTTTTCTTGAAGTACAGGCGTCAACGCCACAGGATCATTCCACGCATCGGGTTTTGCCAGATGCGCTTCAATATCTGCCAAGCGTTTTTGACAGCCAGCGAGGTCAAAGTCTCCCCCAAAGCGTGTTAAAACGTTGGGAAAGGACTGTGCATCGTGTACGTAAATCAGCAAGTTGTAGCATATAATACCAATGTTAAGAGGTGCTTGTGCGGCGTCTGTTTAGATACGCTGTTCCTATGCACAGAAAAAATATTCCTACGATTCCGTAGGGAATATACCTATAAAAAAGATGAAAAATCGTTTTTACGTCACTGGTGTGCGCTTGGCCTGTGAGGCTTTGTGCCACAAATTGCGTGCCGCGTAAGCGTATACGCCCTTGCGCGTCCACTATGGCAGAAATACCCGTGTTGGTATTTCTTATGAGCCAACGCCCTTGTTCCACAGCGCGCATAAGTGCCAGTTGTAAATGTTGTTGAGGCGCCGAGGAATCTCCAAACCAGCCATCGTTGCTTATATTCACGAGTATATTGGCGCCGCGTTGAACATGCTCTTGTGCAAGTTCAGGGAATATACTTTCATAACAAATCAACACCCCAAGAGCAAGAGCTGTAGGGGGGGAATTGGGTACATTTTTCAAAGGTTCTCTTTGTTGCCCCACGCTAAACGCGCCTATATTTTGCAAAAGACCTTCTAAAAAGTTCCATTTAAGCCAAGGCGGCACATATTCTCCAAAGGGCACAAGATGCACTTTATCATAATAATGGATAAGCTCGCCGCGCTCATTGATAAAATACGCTCTATTAAAGGGGCGATTGCGTCCTGTTTCATCAATATTTACTGCCGGAGCGCCCACCAGTAAAGGGGTGTTTGCCTCATTGACAAAGCGTATTAAGGCATGCCCTAAAACGGGGTGTTGCTCAATAAAAAAAGGCATGGCAGTTTCTGGCCAAATGAGCAAAGGCTGTGCCTGCGGCTGTTTTGCTCGTAGTGTGCGCAAAGCCTCAGTACTTAATTGCATGTATGTGTCTAGTGTTGCTTGTTGGAGTTTGGGCTCCCATTTGATGTTTTGGTCAATATTTCCTTCCACAAGAATCACAGGGAAAGGTTGAGTTTTTTCTGCTAAGTCAGCTTTTGTCAGCTGTGTATGTCCCCAAAGGAAGGTTGTAAGACAGATGCTTGCGGCGCTTAAGCCAAGCACAAGACGCTTTTTGAAAGAATAATCCTTTTGTAAAGCGCTCAAGCAGAATAGAGCTAAAGCCACATACCACCCTGATAAGGCATAGCTTCCCACTAAGGATGCGCCTTGAATAAGCAGTGGATAGGGGGCAAATGCTACAGAGAGGCTTAACCAAGGAAAACCAGTAAAAACAGCACCGCGTGCCAATTCGAGACCGTACCACAGACAAGCTAAAGCCAGCATACGCCGCAGAGGATTGTGTGGCATAAAAGCGTAAAGACGGTAAGCAGCGAGGCTGAAAAGTCCGCCATACAATGCCACATAGGCACCCACTGCCAAGGCACAAGGAAAGGCCAAAGCCCAAGGCAAGCCGCCTACATTATGTATAGGGATAGCAAGCCAATAGAGAGCGCCAGCAGTGCCTAATATACCTGTGAGCCAGCCTTTTCTTAATGCTTCCATCTGCCCTTGCCCGTTCTTATGGGCATACTCTCCAAGGAAGACTAAGGCAAAAGGATAGAGCAGCACCAAGGGAGGAAGGTGCCATATATCGTTGGGAAAACCCAGCCACACGCCAAGAGCACCTAAAAGTATAATACTCAAGGTGGTGAAGGGACGCCGTGGCGTCTGCGCTACTGACACGAGACTTTCTTCTCCTATGGGAGCTGCGTCATGTGTGTGGGCGTGCTCAAGCTCCTGTATAGGTTCTGCGCATGCAGGGGAGCTTTCATCATTGTGAGACTTTCATGCTTCTGCAACTTCAACAGTGCTTTTTTCCACAACAACACGACGAATAAATTTTACATCTGCTTCTTTTACGGTAAATGTCCAGCCTTCCATATGGAAGGTTTCGCCTTCGGTGGGCACATGTCCTGCTTGCATGCTCAAATAGCCGCCGATGGTGTCTACTTCATCGGAGCTGAGGTTGATGCCAAGCTCTTCCAAGTCTTCCAAATAGGCGCGACCTGTCAACTCATAACAAGGTTGTTCAGGGTCTTCTGAGATGATAGTGATGTCTTTTTCTTTGGAAATATCGTGCTCATCTTCAATATCACCTACGATTTCTTCAAGAACGTCTTCAATGGTGATAATGCCAGACGTACCGCCGTATTCGTCAAGAGCAATGGCTATATGGAGTTTTCTTGTGCGAAATTCTTGTAAAAGTTCGCGCACTCCCTTAGTTTCGGGCACAAAGAAAGGCTCGCGCATAATGGCGTCCACTACGGTATGTACAACGTCAGGATTGATAATATCTTTCAATAAGTCTTTGGCATGTAAAATGCCGATAATATTGTCGCGCGTATCGTGAAATACAGGAATGCGTGAGTGTCCAGAGGTCACAATGCACTTTGCTGCTTCCGCAATAGATGTTTGTGAGGGGACGCAATCAATGTCTGTGCGCGGTGTCATAACATCTTGCACTTG
>CAYJFR010000114.1:0-7493 GCA_964369335.1 uncultured Desulfovibrionaceae bacterium
CACAGAAAAGCCTGTGGCAAATGCCAGCCCTGTAAGCAATACCCCTGCTCCTAGACATACGTCTGTGGCGCAAGCTCCCGCAAAAGCGAGCACAAAACCCGTACCCCAAAGCCCTGTGACTCCAGCGCCTCTGCCCACAGCACAAGCTGGCACTGCACCCAAAGCGCCTTTAGGTTCTCTTGACCCTAACTCAAAACTGCCAATCACACCAGCAACAACGCAACCACCAGCACAAGACAATGCGCTCTCTTCTCTTTCCTTGCCGCCAGAAACAGCCATGTATATTCCCACTGCACCTACACAAGGGCAAGGGGTGACAACAGCGCCCACACAACCTTCTTCCTTTACTCCGCCTGCACAAGCACCTATGGCACAAGCACCTATGGCACAGGCACCACAGGCACAATCGCCTATGGCTCAAGTGGTAGCGCCTACGCCTATAGCACCTGTAGCTGTGCAAAAAACTGCTCCTGCTGTTGCTGGAGAAAAAGCCGCTTACGCCCACGCGCTTAACCTTGTGCGCGGCGGTCAAGCCACTGCTGGCAGAGCGCAATTTGAAGCCTTTTTACAAAGCTATCCCAACAGTAGTCTTGTACCCAACGCCTATTATTGGATTGGTGAAAGCTACTACTCACAAGCCAATTACACCGACGCCTTGTTTGCCTTTAAACAGGTAACAAACAATTTCCCAAGACACCATAAAACGTCGGATGCTTTGCTTAAAGCAGGGCTTACCTATCAAAAGCTCGGAGACTCTGCCAATGCACAAATGCAATACAGAGCCTTATTGGCAGATTTCCCCAAATCCAACGCTGCAAAAATAGTGCGCAGTAGAAAGTTATAATGCATGAAAGTCCTTGGAGCACTCTAAGTGAAGCTGATAAAGCACAGTTTTGGGCAAGCCTTGCGTTAAAACATTCGCAAGGCATAGGCCCACGCTCCATTGTACGCCTTTTACAATATTTTGGCTCTGCCTATGCGGCTCTTGAACAAAAAAATCTTTGGGAGCACGCAGGACTCACACGAGACAAAGCTCATTTGGTGGGCGCTGGCTCTTGGCGAACAACTGCCCTTGAAGAATGGCAGTGTGCACAAGAGTGCGGCGCTCATATTCTTTTATGGCACCACAACAACTACCCTATTTCATTACGCTCTTTAATAGACGCGCCTTCTGTTTTATATTATAAAGGGGATATTTCCTTACTTTCAAGCCCCTGTATTGCCATTGTAGGCTCACGCCATTGTAGCGCAGAAGGAGTGCAAGTTGCGGGAGCCATTGCACGCGAGCTTTCCGCGGCAGGCATAAGTATTGTCTCTGGAGTTGCGCAAGGTATTGACCGCGTTGCCCATGCCGCAGCCTTGACACAGGTGGGTAAAAGTGTTGGCGTGCTTGGTACAGGTATTGATATTGTCTATCCCAAAAGCAATGCGGATATGTACCAAAAATTACAACAAGATGGCTTACTGATTTCGGAATTTGCGCCAAAAACAAAGCCTTTATCGACAAATTTCCCCATACGCAACCGTATTGTCAGCGGATTGTGTCTTGGAGTGCTTGTGGTGGAGGGTAAACACAACAGCGGCAGTCTTATTACAGCGCGCTTAGCTTTAGAGCAAAATCGCGAAGTCTACGCCGTCCCTGGTGCTACTACAGCAAGTGTGTCTCAAGGGTGCCAAGAGCTCATTCGACAAGGGGCAAAACCCGTTTTTAATGGTGAAGATATTTTGCATGACCTTGCCCCACGTTTGCAAGAATATAACGAGCTTAACAAGCATGATGCTGCTTTTTTTGTCACATCCCATAAAGCCACAAAAGATACGCCTACCCCTCAAGCACAAACCTTAAAGACAGATGTTTTACACACTACACAGTCTTCTCCATCACCTGCTGTAGTAAATTTTTCAGAAGAAAAACCTTCTCTCTTAGAGGATTTTTCTCCCCAAGAACAAGAAGATATACAAAAGCTTTTACTCTATTTGCACGAACATGGAGAGACTCATACAGATATTTTATGTGAAAAATTAAAAAAACCCATATCTTATATAGCAACACTACTTATTGAAATGGAGTTGATTGGGCTTGTAAAAAAAATCCCTGGTGCACGCTATGTGGCATTACAAGCAAATATTTAAAAAATACAACTTCTTTGACAAAATAAATTAAATGTTTATAGTAAAAATAACAAACACTAGAATTTTTACCATAAAAGCTACTAGATGTTTTTTATTCATTATGCTAGTAGTACTCAATTAGGAAATATTGCTAAGTAGATAGCACATAAGTAAAGAGATAAGTAGTATTATGCAAGACATCCCCATCGAACAAGTAAAACCAGAAATGAAGTTAGGGTGCAGACTGCGCAATACCGGCGGTGAAATTATTGCCGAAGCTGGTACCCCTGTGACAGAAAAATTGATTTCTCAATGTAACACCCTAGGAATATACACTTTACAGATACTTGATAATCCTGTACCAGGTGCTCCAAGAAGCTACGATGCTGCACAGCGTTTTGAAAGGGTCACATATCTTTTCAGAAATCAACAGCAAAGTATTTTCATGAGAACCATTGAAGCTTTTTTAAAAAAACATTTTCACGAGCGCATCTAATTCTAGGACAGTACAGCTATCATGAGTGATTCAAACAACTTAACAACAAGTTACAAAGGGCAAGTCCTTGCTGCCAAAAGTATCCCCACTTTGCCTATTGCTTTGCAAAAAATCACTGCCCTTATGGACGGTAACAGAACCAATCTTGCAAAGGTAGCAGAACTTATTACCCAAGACCAAAGCTTGAGCGCCAAGGTGCTCAAACTTGTAAACTCGCCCGTTTACGGCTTTCCGCGACGCATTGTATCTATTCATAATGCGCTTATTTTGCTTGGAGTTAATGCTGTACACGGCTTGCTTATTTCTACCGTTGTTTTCGAAATTGTTTCCAAGCAAATGCGAGGTCTTTGGGATCATTCCCTTGCCTGTTCTACAGCCTGTAAAGTTATGGCAAAGCATTTAAAAGTCAAAGAAGAAGAAGAATTTATTCTTTCTGGTTTATTGCATGACTTTGGAAAGGTTATTATCAGCATTCAACTACCAGACGCCATGCGTGATATTACGTCACTTGTGCAAAATGAAGACATAACCTCTCTTGAGGCTGAAAAACTTATTTTAGGCTTTGATCACACACGCGTAAATTCTTGGGTAGCACAGCATTGGAATCTTCCCATGGGTATTACCTCAGCCATGACCTTTCACCATGACCCCATGAAAGCAGGTAATCATAAAACATTAGCTTCTGTTGCTCACCTTGCAGACTTTTTTACCCGCCTTTTTGAAATGGGCACTTCTGGAGACACCAACGTCTCTGAAATAAACCCCATGGTACTCAAGCATCTTGCTTTTGACCAAAATGATTTACGTGAACTTATAGACAAAACAGGAATAGCATTTCAAAAACAAACGGATTTCCCTGTTTTTGGTAGGTAATATATGGAAGCTTTCGATTTTAAATCTCTTCTTGGTACAAAGCCGAATATTTATTTGCTTTCGATGGATCCTGAGCTTTGTGAATCCTTACAAAGCTTGTGGCCCAATGAAAATATTCAGTGGGAAGTATTCAGCAGTGGAAAGGCTTTACTTGAAAGACTTTTCAGCGAACCACCGCACATTCTTATCTGTGGCGAAACCAGCAGTGATTTATCGGGAGTAGAGATTGTTCAGCTTGTCAAAGCTGAAAATGTCTATCGTCAAGTCTGTACTGTTATTGTTATGAAGTTTGAGTCTTTCAATGCAGAGGTACGCAATAAGCTCTCTGACGTGGACGATTTTATTATTCTTCCGTCCACAGCGGCAGAAATGCGCACACGTCTTGAACTTGCTTTACAACGTTCTTCCTGTACACTAGACGCAAACCCCCTCACCCGTCTGCCCGGTAACGCTTCTATCATGCAAATGGTAGAAAAGCACATCATGGACAGAAGCAACTTTGCCGCAGCTTATCTTGATATTGATAATTTCAAAGCCTTCAACGATAAATACGGCTTTTCCCGTGGTGACGAGGCCTTACTTGTAACGGCGCGTTTGCTTGTGGCTACCATCATGAACGCCAACGCTGAGTATAAGTTTTTGGGACACATAGGCGGCGATGACTTTTTCTTTATTCTTCCAGCAGAAATCATGGCAGAAACCTGTGAAAGTCTTGTTTCAGCCTATGATGAAATTATTCCCAACTTTTACGACGCCGACGACAGAGACAGTGGCGGTATTATCTCTAAGGACAGAGCTGGAAACTTACAGCGCTTTCCCTTTATGAGTATCTCCATCAGTATCACAGTAAATACAGACGCACGCTTCACACACTATGGCGAAGTTTCACAAGCTGTAGGGCAAATTAAAAAATTGTGTAAAGCCAAAGACGGTTCTGTATATATGTTTGATAGGCGCGTTGATTAGCCTGTATGTCTTGCCTGCAAGAGTTTCTTACATGGCTTGAAATGCAAAAAGGCTACTCTCAAGCAACCATTAAAGCCTATGGTGTTGATTTAGCGCAAGCAGAACACTTTCTCCATACGCTTAATGTCAGTCTTGATGTGGCGGGACAGGTAGAAAAAGTACATATTCGCAGTTATTTAGCACATTTATACAAAAGAAATATAGCAAAAAGCTCCGTATCGCGCAAACTTGCGTCTTTACGGGCTTTTTTTATGTATCAAATCCGTATGCGCCGTATTGAGGTCAGCCCTGCGGCGGGCATACGTAATCCCAAGCAAGAGCAAAGACACCCTACAGTATTAAATGTGGATCAAGCCTTCACTTTGCTTGCCCCTAACACAGCAAAGTCCCCTCCTCGTCGCAAAAACGTCCAAGAGCATGAAGTTATACGCTTACGCGACATAGCTTTGGCAGAACTGCTCTACGGTTCTGGTCTGCGTATATCTGAAGCTTTAGACTTGAACGTCTCACAATTTGATAAAAGTCTTGGCTTTTTTCGTGTGCTTGGTAAAGGAAAGAAAGAGCGCCTTTGCCCTCTAACAGATATAGCTGTAGACGCCTTACAAGATTGGGTTGCCGTGCGCGACACCATAGCCCCACCAGAAGAAAAGGCGCTTTTTGTGGGCGTGCGCGGTGCACGTTTAGACAGAAGGCAAGCTACGCGCATTATTCAAGAATTGTGTCAAAAAGCTGGGCTTACCGTACACATATCCCCCCATGCCTTACGACACAGTTTTGCCACGCACCTACTAGAAGCAGGAGCAGATCTGCGCACAGTACAAGAACTCTTAGGACACACTCGCTTAGGCACAACGCAGCGCTATACCTCATTAACCTTTGAGCATATTATGCATGCTTATGACGCCGCGCATCCAAGTTCTAGCGACAAAAAAAAACAAGATTCTTAAAACTACTTCGCATATTGCTTACGCCACTCGTCCAAAAACAGCAAAGAAGTCTCCAAGGGGCTTAAATTGCCGCTCCGTAAACGTATACGCGTTATGACATCTTCAAAAGAAGCTTGCGCCGGCAATTGTAAATTTTCAAAAAGCTGCGCTAAGCCGCCGCGTAAGCCTTCAGGCACGTCGGAAAACTCTCCTGCATAATCACGTTCTTTCCAAGGGCCACAGGCTTTTTCCACAGCGCTAATAAGGCTTTGCATACGCTTTTCATAGGTATGGTGCTCTAACACATGCTCCTGAGCTTTTTGTGCCATATGTTGACGCTCTTCTTCATGAGCAAGATAATAGTCAATTTTTGCATACATTTCTTCCAAGGTATCAAAGGTCGCCAAGGTATCTTCTGTAAACAGCTCCGCCATAAGAGAACGTCTGTCCACTAATTGGAAAGCCCCAAGGGCGGCAAGCTCAAAAGTACGTGGGTTGACGAAATCTCCCTCAGTGATAACCGTCGAGCTTTCTACACTGGAATGCAGATTTAAATTGATTTTAGTGGCAGAATAAATTTTCACAGAGTCTTCT
Source organism: uncultured Desulfovibrionaceae bacterium (assembly GCA_964369335.1). Classification (GTDB taxonomy): domain Bacteria; phylum Desulfobacterota; class Desulfovibrionia; order Desulfovibrionales; family Desulfovibrionaceae; genus CAYJAD01. The sequence continues at coordinate 5,968 of CAYJFR010000114.1, forward strand.
GCACTAACACGTGCCCCTTGTAATTGCACATGACGCGTGAGCACGCCATCGCCTTCCCATTCTGTGCCCCAAATTTTAAAATCTTTTTGGCTGGTTAACGGTCTGAACGCCACACGTCTGTTAGGATAACCTGCGCCTAAAAATGCCACATCGGCGCCAAATTTCTGTTGCTCTGCGGGAGACAAAGTAGGTCTAGTATGAAAACTTGGTAAAGCCGCCATAGGAAGATAACAGGCGTTATTTTGCTCAATATCATCAAGTAATTGTAAAAATGGTTCTTGCTGAATAACAGCAAAAACATCATACAAGGGTGCAAAAGCACGCCAATAAGAAAATACTTTATAATCTTCCACAAACCACATGGCAGTGGGTACGTTCATTTTTTTCAAGCGGCGCAATAATTGTCGGCTCATGGGCGCTTGTGCAAGAGCGAGCACCATATCTGGTTCAAAGCTTTCCACTTGTGCTAAGATTGCTTGAGAAATATTTTGTAAAAAAGCGCCTTCCAGTTGGTCTAAACGGTCTGACGTCACCCGTAAGCCTTTCATAGCGGAAAAAGCTGTATAAAACAGCGGAGCGTCAAAGACTTCCACACTGTGCCCAAGAGCACGTAAAGCCGTCACACAGTAACGCCCAATGGGCAAAGATCCGCCATAAAAAGGTAAGACCACCAGTATACGCAAAGCACGAGCTGACATAGTATATCTCCGTTGCAAAAATCTTTATGTAAGATTTCAGAGTATTAGCAAAGTCTATTGGGGACAAGCCCCCAACCCCACGTCTTTCTTGCTTACTGGAATAAGAAACAGCATTTGACGCAGGTAAAATGCAAAAGAATTTATTTAGAGACAGCCCTCAACATCCAGTCCGCCTCTTCATAAAAATACTGTACCATATTTTCATCCAATTTTTGCCCTTTTGCTTGTTCTTCAAGAGGACAGCGGCAATACTCTGCCACCACAGCGCGCAAAGCTTGGCGTTGTATAGCATGTGCATCTTCGCCCGCCGTTACGCACCACCAAGAGCCTAAAGCGTCCACCGTGGACTGTTGACAAGTCAGCGTGGGTGGTAAGGCTTTCTCTTCCACAGCGGGCAAAGCAACATTTTGAAGATGCGCCGTCAGCGCTCTAAAAAAGTTTTTATGCGAAAAATCTTGTAGGCATTTGGTGTCTATGGGGCACGAGGCAGATTCTAAACACGGTGCGCATGTATATGTAGATTGCCACACCGTATGCCCTTGGCCATAAGGGCCTGTTTCATAGCACCATGCAGAAGAGAGGAAAAAAGCGTGTACAGGCACACCAAGGCGCGCCCCAAGGTGCATGGTTCCCGTATCAGGGCTTATAAGAGCGTCCATACCTTGAACCACTTCCATCAAATCTTTCCACGACGTTTTACCGCAATAGTCCACAATATTCGCGTGCATGGATACAGGCAAAAGACGCTGTAGTTGGCGAGCTAAAGGAGCCTCGGCAGTACTGCCAAGCAAACAGATCTTAGGACCGCCCAAGCTTTCAAAAAAAGTA
>CAYJFR010000115.1:0-7487 GCA_964369335.1 uncultured Desulfovibrionaceae bacterium
TATAAAAATGTATAATATTTAGCTTAAAAACTAGGAGTTAACTATGAATTTCAGAGAATCCATTGAAACCTGTTTAATGAAAAAGTATTTGACCATCGCAGGTAGAGCAAGCCGTTCTGAATATTGGTACTTCATCGCTTTCAACTTTTTAATTTCAGTAATTTTGGGTGTGGGAGGAACCTTGCTTTTTATCCAAAGTTCAACAGCTGGGATAATTATGTATTCTCTTTTGGTTATTTATTGGCTTGGCGTTTTTATTCCCAGCATTACAGTTACAATACGTCGCTTACATGATTTAGACAAATCTGGCTTTTGGTATCTTATTGTGTTTATTTTGGGCCTAATACCCATTATAGGTTTTATTTTCAGCATAGGAATATTCATATACCTTGCCTTTAAAGGAACAGAAGGGAATAATAGATTTGACGACCCCCAAAATGCAACATTTTCCTTTGATAATGCTGTTAACCTTCTTAAAGAAGATTTTAATAACATTTTTTCAAAATCAAATGATACTCCACAACCTGCTACCACTGCCTCCAGCCCTGCTACAGCCTCCCCTAGTCCTACTGCCGCTGGTCCCAGTGAAGACAGCTTAGAAAGACTACAAAAACTTCATGAATTAAAAGAAAAAGGAATTCTTACCGAAGAAGAATTTCAAAGCCAAAAGAAAAATATTTTAGGAAATTAAATACTCCACTAGCTAAAGCTAATTATCCAGATTAACAACTGAAGTTAACTGTTGTTGTTAGAGCGTGTTCACACGAAAAATTATTTCATGTGAACACGCTCCCATCTATTTGCAAGTAACAGCTCTCAATAAAAATGCCCATAATGCCCAGATGCTTTTGCAACCTCAGCCATAGCAACTTGAAGCTTTTTCAGCATGCGTTTATCCCCTAATCTTTTAATGGTAAACATATGATATGTACAATTATTATAAAAAGCTTTTACATTTTAAACATATTTAAAATATTTATATAAATATCAATACCCTAAAGTTGTTGAGAGTAAATTAGAAAGGCATACCCCTAGCCTATAAAGCCGCTCTTAACGCTTTTACATTTATCTGCTTTCGTGATACATCCCCTTGATGAACGACACTACCCGTCCCCCCTTGCATAACAACAGATAGTGTCGCCAAAGACACCTTTTTGCCCTATAGCGACAGTGTTTAGGATAATTTTTTCAGGAGACAGTATGAATAAAAATATAGCCATCGTTATTACCGCTGTGCTATTGCTCGGTATGGGGCTTATTACGTATAATGAATATACGCACCCCACCACCACGCCATTTTCAGCACAACAAGCTGAAAATACAAGGATGATCCCTGAGCAACCACTTTTTCCTTCATCCACAGCCGCCGCAACCAAGGCAGAAAATACTTTTGGCGCTTCTAGCCAAGAAACAAGAAGACCTATGACATCGGTGCCTCAAAAAACAGCGCCAAGCACTGCTGCCCTCCCAACCACAGCTCCTAAGGCAGCACCTACAACTGCGCCTAAAATGCCAGCACAAGCTCCCCAAATTCCTACGCCGCCACCGTCTTCTTTAGCTGAAGCGCAAGTTGCCATACCCTCTCCTGCTCCAGCACCACTGCCTAAACCTGTGGCAGTACCTAAGCCAGCGCCCGTTGTGCCACAAAAGCCTGCGCCTGTGGTAGCACAAAAAGAAACGCCTAAAACTACAGCCCCCGCAGTGGTAGAAGACCCTGTACAAAAAGCTTTGGAAGCCAGCAGAAAAAATTCTACTCTGCCTATACTTACCGCAGAAACTCCACCCAAAGCCACAACTCCAACGCCCAAAACACCCACACAGGTGGCAGCACCTGCCGCTAGAACCATCAAGAAAATTTCCGTTGCCACCGTTGGCGATGGTGTGACCGTACGCCTTGACAGCACTGAAGTGCCCAAATACAAAACTATGCGTTTAACATCACCAGAAAGATTAGTTTTAGATTTACGCGGCACATGGAAATTGCGCGCCCCTGGTGTACCTAGCAATGCCTTTGTGTCTAATGTGCGCATCGGTAATCACAAAGAAGGAACACGTATTGTTATTGACCTAAAAAAAGCTCCCGCAGATATCCGTTATCTTAAATTCGGAGACACAGGCTTAGACGTGCGCCTACGCTAATAATTTCTTACACGTATACAACACTTTAACTCTTACTTGGAGATACCATATGCGACTACTTTCCAGCTCTCTCGGCGCCGCTGTGCTTGGGCTTTCCCTCAGTGCTTGCCCTGCTCTTGCCGATACACCATCTCAAGAAAGTATGTATGACTCTTTAAAACGCTTTAGTCAGGTGCTTGAGCTTGTAGAAAAACACTATGTGACCGAAACTCCAAGCAAAGATTTATTGGATGGCGCCATCAAAGGTATGCTCGAAAACCTCGACCCGCATTCTACCTTCATGACTCCTAAAGAATATGAAGATATGCAAGAAACCACATCGGGAGAATTTTCTGGCATTGGTATTGAGATGACCATGGAAAACGGTCAAGTGAAAGTGGTAACGCCCATTGAAGATACACCGGCTTTCCGTATGGGTCTTAAACCGGGCGATATTATTCTCAGCATCAATGGCGAAAGCACCCAAGACCTTTCTTTACAAGAAGTAGTTTCGCGTATCCGCGGCCCCAAGGGCACAGATGTCAATCTGACTATTATTCATACCAATTCTAACAGCCCTGAAGATGTGGTTATTACGCGCGATTCCATACCGCTTATCAGCGTAAAATCCAAAGAATTGGAAGAAGGCTATCACTGGATGCGTATCACACGTTTTTCTGAACGCACCACCGACGACTTAACCGCCGCTTTGGACGCAGCCAAAGCCAAGGGTGAAATCAAGGGCATTGTGCTTGATTTACGCAATAACCCCGGCGGCTTGGTTGACGAAGCAGTTTCTGTATCAGACACCTTCTTAAACAGAGGGGAAATTGTTTCCATTCGTGGGCGCAACAAACTTTCCATTCGTACCTATAAAGCTAAAAGACAACATAGTGATATTACCGCCCCCTTAGTTGTTTTAGTCAATGCCGGCTCTGCCTCCGCTTCGGAGATTGTGGCTGGCGCTTTACGCGACCATAAACGTGCCCTTATCCTCGGTGAAAAAACTTTCGGTAAAGGCTCTGTGCAAAATATCATTCCCCTTGCCGACGGCTCTGGTCTTAAGCTCACTATAGCTTTATATTACACCCCCAACGGCTCTTCCATTCAAGCCGAAGGTATTACACCTGACATGGAAATTCCCTTTGTCCCTGCCACAGAAGAAGAGCGTAAAAACTCTCGCTTTACCCTGCGCGAAAAAGATTTAAGCCGCCATATTGAAGGAAAAAACGAAAAAGAGGACAAGGCAAAAACAGAAGCTCAAACCCAAAACACAGCCAACAAAAGCCCCACTGACAGTTTAGACACCTCTACCTTGCAAAAGGACGTGGCTGAACAACTCGCTTTGGATAATCAGTTACGTATGGCTTTACAAATGGTGAAAAGCTTACCCACCATTAAACAAATTCAATCTGCGCAATAGCACGCAATTTTTTGGGGAGGAAAGAGCATTTCCTCCCCAATTTTTTCCTCGCCCACCTAACCTGCTCCTCTCCCAGAGTAAAACGTATTAAAATTACGACAAGATAAAAAACTCCAGACTATTCGACAAACATACAAACCCAATAAACCTTACTCGAAAAATCATTGTCAGTTCTCAAAAAAAACTATAAACTCCTGTTTGCTCTACTGTCACCTATGGATGCAGCTTATCAAAAAATATGACCGCCCCCATCGATATGGCTTTAGGCAAGGACGCCAAAAAGAATAAACGCCTCCGCAATGAGCAACGACGGGCACAATCCTCAGAGTCATTTCATTCTGAAACTGTCCTAATAGTCTGTTTGTATAGAACAAAAAAGTCTTTGAGATTTTATAAGGTGCTATAATGAATGCAGAATATAATATAGATTCCCACAAGTTACATCTACATCCACAAAGAGTGGCGGCATGGATGCAAGGGGAAAATATATACCCTATTTATGTCGAAGTCTCCCCGTCCGGAGCGTGCAATCATCGATGCACTTTTTGCACAATGGATTTTATGGGTTATAAAGCGCGATTTTTACCCACTGAAATAATGTGTACACGCCTTACAGAAATGGGAAAACTCGGTGTTAAATCTATCATGTTTGCCGGCGAAGGCGAGCCTCTTTTACATAAGGATATAGCCTTACTTGCCACAACAGCCCATGACGCTGATATTGATATATCTTTTACCACCAATGCTGTGCTTTTAACGCCAAAGCTTGCACAAGAGCTTTTGCCTATCACATCATGGATTAAAATCAGCTGTAATGCAGGTACACGGAAGGACTATGCCTCCATCCACAAAACACAAGCAGAAGATTTTGATAAGGCCATAAAAAACTTAGCTTTTGCCGCTGAAGAGCGTGCAAGACAATCTGCTCAATGCACTCTTGGAATACAAAGTGTTTTGCTACCAGAAAATCAAGAAAACATGATAGAACTTGCACGAATAGCGAGGGAATCTGGTGCAGACTACTTCGTTATCAAACCGTATACACATAATCCGCAAAGTCTCAAAGATGAACGCCAAATCAAATATGCTCACTACGGCGCATTAGCTGAAAGCCTACAGCAAGAATCCCGTCCAAATTTTCGCATTATTTTTCGCCATGAAGCTATGGAGCGCTGGGATGCCAAGGCAGATATATTTAACAGATGTTTAGCTTTGCCATTTTGGGCATATATAGACTCCAGTGCGGCTGTGAAAGGTTGTATTCGACACTTGCAGCATCCTCAATTTTATTATGGCAGTTTACTTGAACATTCTTTTGCATCTATTTGGCAAGGCAAGGAACGTCGAGAAAAAGTACGCGCCTGCACGGAAAACTTTGATGTACAACAGTGCCATGTGACTTGTCGGATGGAAGTCATTAATAACTATCTGTGGCGACTACGTCATCCTTATCCACACGACAATTTTATTTAGTGAAAACATCTATAGGAGATATTTCATGACTCAAGGCGTTAAACTGGCATATCAAGCAGAATACCTTGTGGATAACAAAGAACTTCCACCCATTGTCCTTGGCAAGCAAGCCAGCTATGCGTGGCGTGATGATCCAAAACACCTTTTATTTTCACTTGCAAGGTATAAATTCTGTGCAAAATTACTTGCAGGCAAAGAGCGCGTTCTGGAAGTGGGCTGTGGTGACGGCACAGGCGCTCCCATACTTTTACAAGAAATTAAAACATTGCACGGAATAGATATTGAACCTATCACTATTGAAAATTGCAATCAGTTAAATAGATTTAAGGAAAGATGCACTTTTGAAACGCTAGACGCTGTTGAACACGCCCCAAGCGCTACTTTCGACGCTCTAATCAGCTTAGATGTTATTGAACATATTCAGGCTGATAAGGAAGAACAATTTTTGAAAAATATTTTTTCTTGCTTAGAAAAACACGGCGTGGCCATCATAGGCACACCCAATATTACCGCCGCACAGTATGCAAGTAAACTCAGCCTTGCAGGACACATCAATCTCAAAAGTCATGCAACTCTTGTAGCGAGTATGAAGCAGTTTTTTCATAATGTCTTTTTATTTTCCATGAATGATGAGCTTGTGCATACAGGATACTATCCCATGGCGCATTATCTTATGGCTCTTGGAACAGATAAAAAATAATTTTGCTACGTTTAACTTTCACAGACCCCTTTTAGCTTTATTTGAGGATACCTCTATGTATATTGATTTTATGTCTCCCTTACACAAAGCAACAACGCGTGATTATCTTGCACGCGTCAATGATAAGGATTATCCCAAAGCCAAGGCAGCCGAACTTGCAAAAAAGTTTGACTATGACTATTGGGATGGAGATAGGCGTATTTGCTATGGCGGTTACAGATATATGGAAGGAAGATGGGCGCCTGTGGCAAAAGCTATGATTGAACATTATGGGCTCAAAGCCGGTCATAAAATTCTTGATATAGGCTGCGGAAAAGGTTTTCAGCTAATGGAATTTCAAAAGAATCTTGTGGGAGCCGAATTATTCGGCGTGGACATTTCACGCTATGCGCTTGACAATGCCCATGAAGACATAAAACCATGTCTACAAGAAAGCAATGCTACACAGCTTCCCTTTGCTGACAACTCCTTTGATTTTGTTTTTTCCATCAACACCTTACACTGTCTACCTTGTTACGACCTTGAAAAAGCCTTACAAGAAATGCAACGTGTTTCCAAAGGAAAGGCTTATTTATGCGTGGAGTCCTATCGCAATGAAATCGAAAAGGCAAACTTACTCTATTGGCAAGTAACCTGTGAGGCTTTTTGCACTCCCAAAGAATGGGAGTGGTGGTTTGAAAAAACAGGCTACACAGGCGACTATTCATTTATTTATTTTGAATAAGAGAATATATACGTGAGTACTGAGTGAAAAAGCGCGTTGCTTTTTGTATACCAAATTTATTATATCATAAGCAGGGTGTTTCCACTGTAAAGTGAAACTGCCCTTGGAAAAAACAAAGAGCAAGGTAATATCATGGATTGTCTTATTATCGGTGAAAATAGCGCTCTTGCACAACAAATTAAAGTTAGCTTAACAAGCAATATTAACCTCTTTTGTACGTCTAGAAAAAAAGCATACAATGCTCAGAATATCTTCACCCTTGATTTGGAAAATGAGGCAGATATTCAAAATTTTTCCTTGCATACAGAAAAAGGTTTTGCTGTAATTTGTGCTGCCATGAGCGGCTTTGCTTCCTGTGAACAAAACACTCAGATAAGCCACACAGTCAATGTAAAAAACACTATTGCCTTGGCAAAAAAGCTGACAAGCTTAGGGTGGAAAATTGTCTATCCTTCCTCGTCTGCGGTGTTTGCTGCACCGTGTCTTTTTCCTCAAACACACATCAAGTCTGCCGCTGCTTCCTTATATGGTAAGCAAAAGCAGGAAGTGGAGCGCGCACTTTTACAACTCCCCCACAGCCTTATTGTACGTTTCACAAAAATTATTCCACATGATTTTCCTTTATTTTATACATGGCTAAAGGGTTTTGAGCGCGGAGAAACAGTCTCAGCTTTTTCAGATTATTTCTTTTCTCCCATAAGCGCCACACAAGCCGCCGACGCTCTTCTAGGTTTGATAGAACAAGAGGGAATATGGCATGTGGGCGCCCCTGATACTATATCCTACAAAGAGGCCGCCGACGTTCTCTTACAAGCCTATAAAGAACATTTTCCCTTGATAAAAACTGAGATAGCGGGAGAAAGCATTGCAAAAAGCCCTTTTTCTGCTTCGGCACAGAGCTGTACAAGTCTCAATAGTTGCCAAACAGAAACAATACTTCAACAATCATTTACCCCATCAAAAGATGTGGTGGCGCATTGGCTTAACCACTATATAAACTCTTCAAAAAACAATCAGTAAAAATATAGGTATAATAATGCTTAAAATTC
>CAYJFR010000116.1:0-7477 GCA_964369335.1 uncultured Desulfovibrionaceae bacterium
ATCCACGTAGCATCATTTCTTGGATCACCGGCACAGGCGTTCTTGAAGAAGAATACCTTGACCGTGACACCAACGCCATTGCCGCTTATGGCCTTAACGAAGGCTTTGTAGATATTCAAGTGGCAGCTCCTGAAGTGGATTATACACCTGACGGCATTATCATTACTTTCAATGTGAATGAAGGTCGTCGCTATAAAGTCAGCGAAGTAAAATTCGGTGGCGAGCTTATTGAAGACGAAGACGTTCTTTTGGGCATTGTTCAAATGGACGACCATCAAAGTGATGTAGGCTTCTTCTCTTTGTCTACCATGCAAGAAGATGCCAAGCGTTTGAAAGATTTTTATGGCGACCAAGGTTATGCTTTTGCAGAAATCAATCCCAAAGTACTTAAAGCAGAAAACGGCGATGCCACAGTAAGCATTGGTTACTTTGTTAATAAAAAACAAAAAGTGTATATCAGCCGCGTTGAAATAGAAGGAAATACCAAGACTCGCGATAATGTTATCATGCGTGAATTGCGCCTTGGTGACGGCGATATGTATGACGGTGCCAAAATGCGCCGCTCTACCGAACGCTTGAACCGTCTTGGCTACTTTGAAAGCGTGGACATTGACCTTGTTCCCACAGCTAACAGCGAAGAAGTAGACCTTAAAATCAAGGTGAAAGAAGCAAATACCGGTTCTATCATGGCGGGTATTGGTTACTCTACCTATTATGATGTAGGTGTTTCTGCCTCTATTCAAGAGCGCAACCTCTTTGGTCGCGGTTACTGGTTACAAGTACAAGGCTTCACTTCTTGGAGACGTACCTCTGGTATCATTTCTTTCACGAACCCACGCGTTTTTGACACAGATTTGCTTATCGGTAACGACTTATACTACACCTACGATTATTGGGATGACTTCACCAAGGACACCTTTGGTGACACCATCCGCTTTGCCTATCCCATCGGCGAATACACCTCCATTGGCATGGGCTACCGTTTAGAGCGCTACAACCTTACTGACATAGATGAATATGCAGCGCCCTCTATTCGCGATTATAAGGGTATTAACTGGACCAGTGCTGTGAGCGCTCGTATCACCCGTGACACCACAGACAGCCGCTCACGTCCCACTAAGGGTACTATTACCCGTCTTTGGGCTGAATACGGCGGTGGCGGTCTTGGCGGTACAGACAACTTTGTAAAGGCTATGTTTGACTGGCAAGGTTTCTACAAGCTGGATAAAAAGGGCGACCATGTATTCCGCGTGCGTACACGTCTTGGTGGCGTATTTGAAAATACAAACAAAATCGTACCTGTATTTGAACGCTTCTATGTTGGTGGTATTGATACCATTCGCGGCTTTGACTATACGCACATTTCACCACGTGACCAACAATACGGTGACAGAATCGGTGGTGACCGCATGGGTGTACTTAACGTAGAATACATTTGGAACTTCCAAGAAGACTTGGGTCTTGCCATTGTACCCTTTGTGGACTCTGGTTTTAACATCGACTCAAGCTACATGAACATCGAAGACCATATCGTTGCCACAGCCGGTTTAGAGTTGCGTTGGCGTTCACCTATGGGTGATTTGCGCGTAGCCTACGGTATTCCGCTTACCAATGACTATGACGGCAAGAGACGCTCTGGCCGCTTTGAGTTCACTATGGGACAACAGTTCTAGTAATTGTTTATCAAAATATGAAAAAGGTCAGCGTCTTCGGGCGCTGGCCTTTTTTTTGGTATATACAGTATAGCTGATTGAAAAATAAAACTGGGGTAAAATCTTTTGTAATTTAAGTAAGTTCTTACTAAGTTTTAGTAGCATAGTGTAAAGTTTTCCGACACTTTTGTCGGAAAACTTTACACTATGCTAGAGTGGCAAAAAGAACAATTTTAATATTTCAGATTGTTATTGTTTGGTATAAATTTTGCTAAGGGGTGATATCTAATTCTTAGGAGAAAAGTATGAAAAGACTTATGAGCACCCTCGCTATGGCTGCTATACTCGTTATGAGTGTAAGCCAAGCTCATGCAGCTTTATTGACTGATTGGAACTACAACATTACTGACATTTCTTTTACTGCGCATAATACTGATTATGTAACGATAACAAACAGTACTTCTGGCGCCTTTGAATGGCAGGGTGATAAATATGATCACAGTATAAATCCTGAAGCTTCTGGTCAACAAGAAGACTTTACCTTTACTGGACCTAATCAGCTTGTCCCTATAAGACCTGATGATGTGCTTAACAACAGTACGGACAATGGTAATAGCGTCAATGGTACTTCAGGTATACATGACTTAGCTACACTTCAATTTTCTTATGATATTCAATCTGACGGCGGAGAAGCCAGTTTCTCTATCACTTATACTATCCCCTTAAAGACCTATTACGACCCAACCACCAATGCCGAGTATGTTTTCTATGATGAAAGTGAAGTCAAGGCGCAAGGCTCTACAGGGGATACCTATGACAACTACTACTATGGTCTTACAGGAGTAGGCTTAACTGTAGATGGTGTTGCCTTAGAAACATTTGTTATTGATGGTATAGAGTATACTGGATGGATTATTGACGAAACTACAAGAAATTATAAGTATGACGCACACGGTAATCTTGTAGAAAAAAGCCTAGAAGAAAAGGGAAAATTTGATATTGATTCTATTTTAACTGTTACTAATACACAGTTACGCCCTGATGCTACCCCCACACCAGAGCCAGCAACCTTGATTTTGACAGGTTTAGGCTTGGCAGGTTTAGCCTTTATGCGTCGCTGTAGAAAATAAGACAGCGTAAAATTATATAAAAAAAGCCACGTATTTTTGAGATACGTGGCTTTTTTTACGCGCTTTGTTTGGCGGCTGTGAGGGACAGATATTCGGCATTAAGGCTTTCCAGCCACGCTTTATCATGACTGGAAATAATAACGGCTGTACCTTGCGCAGAAGCTTGTTCTACGGCTTTATGAATGGCTTCAGAACAGGCTACATCGGTATGCGCTGTAGGCTCGTCCAAAAGTAAAGCTAAAGGCTTGAGCACTAAACGTGAGGCTAGAGCAACGCGTTGCTTTTCCCCGCCTGAGAGTTGATACCAAGGCCTATGTATAATGTCTTTTTCTGTAAAGCCTACGGTGTGCAAAGCTTCAAGAGCTTTTTCTTGCATATGGGCTGTTTTTCCACGCAGGCGCAGACCATAGCACACATTTTCAAGCACTGAGCATCTAAACAAATACGGCTCTTGTAAAAGTAAGGTCACATCCAAACGCGGATTAGCACTGTTGTCACCTTGAAAAAGAAGCGTTCCCTCACTGGGGCTTTCTAAAAAAGCCAATATTCTTAATAAGGTACTTTTCCCAGCGCCGTTGGGGCCTGTGAGAGCAAGCACAGCGCCGCGTTCAATGACCACAGGGGGCATATGACGCATATCAAGCGCCATATGGGCACCGTAATTTTGTACAATATTTTCTAATCTATACAACATGCCATTAAGCCTTTCTGCCTTCACGCCGTAAAAAAGTCAGCGCAAAGTTTAAGATAAAAGCCATAAGCAAGAGCACCAACCCTAGGGCTATGCCTTGGGCAAATTCACCCTTATTAGTTTCAAGGGTGATGGCTGTGGTGATGGTTCTGGTATGCCAGCGTATATTTCCGCCAAGCATCATGGCTATACCTACTTCTGTGACCACACGCCCAAAAGCTGTTACAAAAACAAGCATGACGGCAAAGCGTAATTCTTTTAAGGTTCCCCACGCCATCTGCAAAGGGCTTGCCCCTAAAGTCAATAAAGTTTGTCGACAGCGCGGGTCATTATTTTCCACTGCTTGCGCTGTGAGGGAAATCATAATGGGTAAGGCTAAAATGGCTTGCCCCAATGCCATACCCTCTAGGGTAAATAATAGTCCCATATCTCCTAAAGGCCCTTTGCGCATGATAAAAGCATACACTAAAAGTCCTATAAGCACTGTGGGAAAGGCTAAAAGAGTGTCGGAAATAAGACGCAAAAAACGTCGCCCAAAAAAATTGCCATAGCCAAGGGCTAGCCCTAAAGGCAAGCCCAAGACTGTGGCTAAAGTCATGGCATATATGGTTGAAAGAAGGCTGGCTTCTACTGCGGAATAGGTTTCTGCATTACCCGAAATGAGAAGGTGTATGGCCTGCCATATGCCTTGAACAAAAAAATCCATAACTATTTACTTAGCTGCGTTGGGGAAGAACAATTGTTTTCCTTGAAGCTTGTAGTCTGCGATGCTTTTTTGTGTGGAAGGAGCCACAAGCCAGCTGGCAAACTTTACAGCAAGGTCATTTTGCGCTTTAGGGCAATTTTTGGGGCTGACTTCTACCACAGAGTATTGATTGAAAAGAGCTTTGTCACCTTCTACTACAATGGCTAAGGAAGTGTCAGGATTCTTACTGCTGAAAGTGATCCATGTGCCACGGTCTGTGAGCACGTAACCATTCTTTTCTGCAGCAATGCTTAAGGTTTTGAGCATGCCTTGACCTACAGAAGAGTACCATTTTTCCTTGGAAGGAATGCTACCGTGTAAGGTTGTCCAAAGCTTTTGCTCGGCTTTATGTGTACCCGAATTGTCACCACGGCTTACGAAAACAGCGCCGCTGGCGGCAATGTTTTTCAAAGCAAGGGCGGCGTCATTGCCTTTTACTTTGGCAGGGTCAGCCTTAGGGCCTACCATAATAAAGTCATTGTACATCACAAGCTGGCGATTTTGACCAAAGCCGTCGGCAACGAACTTATTTTCAGCATCGGGAGCGTGTACTAAGAGCACGTCCACATCACAATTTTGCCCATGAGCTAAGGCTTTGCCTGTGCCTACAGCTACCCATTTAATGGGCACACCGGTTTCTTTAGTAAATAAAGGCCCTAACACATCCAATAAGCCAGAGTCTTCTGTGCTTGTGGTGGTGGCCATCATTAAGGTTTCTTCAGCTTTTGCTACAGGAGCTAAAGCCACAGAACCAGCTAAAAGCCCAGCTATCATTGCGGTGCGAAAAGTAATCGACATACGTCCTCCAAAATTTTGTTTTGCATCTTACTAAAAATGCTCTGCTAACCCTATGTAAAAAAAGCACTGCGCCTTTTTTCTTTCTACTTGTGAGGGGGTGCGACGTCTATAGACATACTATAAACAGTGCGTCAAGAAAATAGCTTATTATGGGAAAAAATCTGTTATAGATACTTTATATGGCATGTAGCATGCAAAAACTTATAAATGACGTAAATATAGTTCACTTACGTAAAAAAGCGGGGAAGGAAAAATACATGCGGGCCACTTGGTCAAAGAGCTTTGGAGAAAAAAAGCTGAGCAGAACAAAAAAAACTTTTTTGGGCGTCATAGACCAATATTTTCCTTGAGGAAAAAGCACAGCGCGGGCGTCTTTTGCTCTTCCTTGACGCCACAGCGCCACAGCCTCTTGAAAAAGAGCGCGTTGGGTTAATGTGTGCACCACATGAGGGAAATTTTCATCAAAATTGTCACACACGCGGCGTAATTTTTCTAAAATAAAGCGCGTTTCCACAGGCCATTTTTCCCATTGCTGTAAGGTGATATTTTGCTCATGTATGCGCCGCCGTGTCAGCACCTGTGCAATAAAATCACACTGCCCCGCGTAGGCAAGACGGTAAAAAACATCGGCATCTGCCGCCATTTGTAAGCATGGGTCAAAAACTCCCGTATGCCCAAGAAGCGCGGTTTTTTGCTGCCATATTCGTAAGGCTTGCGCGCGTAACATAACAGAAGAAAGTACCATCCATTGCCTTTGTACCAAGGCGGCAAAGACATGCCCTCGTGCTGGCTGAGCTGTCTTAAACAAGTACGCGCCTTGTGTGCTTTTATCAGTAGAAAAAAATTCTGTGTCCGTGCAAACTATGTCCATATGCGGCTGCCTTTGCAAACACGCCACTTGTAAGGCGAGCTTTTGCGGCATCCACACATCATCACAGTCCAAAAAGGCTATATACTGCCCTTGTGCACAGCGTATAGCGCGGCTTCTGGCTTCACCAAGTACCACGCGTTGAGCATGCGCAATGCAATGCATAATACCGCACTCTTGCCCTGTTTGCGCTTTTTCATTCAACGCATGAGCAAAGGCGCGCGCTATACGCAAGCTGTCGTCGGTGCTGGCACTGTCAAAAAAAATAATCTCCCATGCCGTATAGCTTTGCGCCAGCACAGAGTCTAAAGCTTCTTGCAGGGTAGCAGAAGCGTTATAGCAATTCATAATAATGGAGACCAAGGGGGAAGACTCCCCAGACGGTGCGGACGAGACAGACTGTGTATGCATGCTCGTAGTGTAGAGGATGCGCCTAGGCTTTGTAAAGAAAACTATCAGTTTGTTGTAAAAGTCGATTTTAGGCAGGCTGTTCAAAAATAGTGAGATGCGAGAAAGCGTAAAAAGTCAAGATGCGCAGTGTATTAGACATACATAAGCAGTTTGCCTTTTTACGCTGACGATGCAGATTGCTGTTTTTCAACAGGCTGTTAACTATACGCGCATGTCAACGCCTGTAGACCAACGGCTCACAAGCACAAGGGCTGTACTGGGATTGGCGGCAGAAGCTTGTGTCCTATAGGCGGCGGAAACCGTTGAAGGCTTGGCGTCAGCAGCATAGGCAAGGGCTGTGCTTTGTGCGGCATTTATATGCACGGACACAGGGCGAGCCGAGTCCATTTGACGTAAGCGTAAACCTTCATAGGATTCAGAAGTGTTAGTAGGGGTGAAGGTGCGTGTTTGTAAATTTTCAGCAGGGCGGATATTGCCAGCGTAAAGGGCTGCCACCTGCGCCATATCAACATTGGATTGATAGGGAACGCGGCGCAATTCTTCCGTAGTGGGCGTCTTGGAAGCTACAGTGTCTTCATTACGCAAGACCCCATTCTTGCCGTACACATCTGGCGTATCTTCAGTGACAGTTTCGACTTGTGCGGCATTTTCAGCATAGGCTCGTGCTTGCACAGAAGCATAAAAAGTGTCTCTCTGTTGCTTTTGCGCAGCGTCTTTTTCAGTGGTGCGCGCGGCTTCATTTTCTCCAAAGCGTCGTACCCTTTGTAAGGCTTCGGCACTGAGAGAAATGGTGTCCGTCAAGGCTCTACCAAAGCCAGAGCTTTGGGCTTCATCTTGCGAATGACCATGTAACGTGCTCTCATCTTGCTTCTTTACATCTAAAGAGAAAGTAAAACCACGTATGGAGGAAGCGCTATCAACTATATGAGAGATATTATCCATAACGACCTACTCAGGAAAAGTTTGTTGTCTGAAAAACATCACAAAAACATTCTTCGAAAGTTTTATCGACATTTTTCTCAAAAACTTTAGACAAAGCTTCTTGTTTTTCTTTTTATATAAAAGGCAGTAAAAATATTTGATTCTCAAGTTCAATATTCGTATACTGCCCAGCATGCTGTTTGGGCAGTAAAAATATATATGGAGGAGGTCGCTTTGCCAGAAGATCGCGAAAATAAAATC
>CAYJFR010000117.1:0-7423 GCA_964369335.1 uncultured Desulfovibrionaceae bacterium
AAAGAACAAAGGCGCCAGCACAATGGCGCCCACAATGGCACCCACCACACCCGCAAAAGTGCCTGAGGATGACGAACCGTACTTCTTGGCTTTAGCCACTTGAAGGACAAATTCTAAGACCTCCCCAAGCACGGCAAGCCCTGTGAGGATGACGAAAAACCATATGTCCATAGACGCGGCGTCGGGATATATATACGCCCAAAGCCCCACCAATGCCAAAATAATCCAGTTGGCAGGCAAACCAAAGATATTTAAAAACAACAAAAATCCAAGGAGCGCCATAAAACCTGAGGCTAAAAAATAGGCAATAGCATAAGGAATGGTAACTTCCATTATTTCTCCCGCGAATCTAAGACGCGCACAGCCTTACCCTCAGAGGTGGGAATGGTTCCCGATGCTACTAATTCCACTTGCGGCGTTACGAGAATTTCATCGCGTAAACGTCCCATAATATTCTTTTGTAAGGCGCGCAAAATACGCATATCTTCCACGAAACACTCTTCGCGGATTTCCACTTGTACGCGCATATGGTCGGCAACACCGTCATTTTCAAGAATAATAAGATAATTTTGCCCCACCTCACGGAAAGTCATGATGACTTGCTCAATCTGCATGGGGTAAATATTCACCCCTTTAAGAATGAACATATCGTCAGCACGCCCTAAAATTCTGTCTATGCGGCGATGCTTACGCCCACAAGCACACTCTCCGGGGAGAAAACGCGTTAAGTCGCGAGTACGATAACGCAAAATAGGCATACCTTGACGGCACAAACACGTCATAACAAGCTCGCCCACTTCACCATCTGGCACAGGCTCGCCCGTTTCTGGATTGACGATTTCCGCAAAATAGGCGTCTTCCCACACGTGCATACCGTTTTGCTCTTGACACTCAAAGGCGACGCCTGGGCCGTTCATCTCTGATAAACCGTAGGAATTATACACTTTCATATCGAAAAGGTCTTCAATACGCTTGCGGTATTCTTCGGTATACGGCTCTGCACCGATAAGAGCAATACGTAAGGGCAAATCACGAGGATTTTCGCCAGCTTCTTCTAAGTGACCGCCTAAAATAAGCGCGTACGAAGGAAGAATATGTATAACGGTGGTTTTAAAATCACGTACAAGCTTTAATTGACGGCGAGAGTTTCCTGCACCTGCCGGAATGGTGAAACAGCCAAGACGCTCAGAACCGTAATGTATACCTAACCCGCCTGTAAAAAGACCGTAACCAGACATATTTTGAAAAACATCGTCGGGGCGCACGCCTACCATGTGCATACTTCTTGCCATAAGGTCAGCCCAAGAGCAAAGGTCATTCTTAGTGTGACAAATGGCTGTGGGCGTGCCTGTGGTTCCGCTAGAAACGTGCATACGCACAATTTCAGACTGTGGCACACAGAGTAAACCCGTAGGGTAATTGGCGCGCAAATCGTCCTTGGTGGTGAAAGGAATTTTGCGAATATCTTCCAAGCTTTGTATGGACTGCGCTGTCACTCCAGCTTCATCGAGCTTTTCTTGATAAAAGGCACACTTGGAGGCTTGTTCAATGGTAGAACGTAAACGTGTGCGCTGCGCATTTTCAATTTCTTCACGCGACCATAACTCTGCTTTATCAAAAACTTCCATTATCTTTTCTCGCTTTCTTTTCTTTTATATGCTGTGCCTTGGCAGCACGTAACAGTCCAAAACATCCCGCCAACATCATCTGCCCATAAGGCGCTACAAATTGCCCTTGTCCGCGCAACAATTCACGCCGAGGCCCAATAATAAAGGTGGGGGCAAAACTTCCTGCGGCGGCGTCTCTGTGCCCAAACACTGTACCGTGCCCACCCGAAGCGCGTACCTCTTCATCGGGCAACCATCCAAGACGAAACTCTTGTAAATCGTGCAAAAAGGCTTGCAAAGGCTGTTGTCCTGTATGATGTTCAAAAATACCAGAAACTTTGCCTTTATACACAAGCATAGCCACTGTATGACTATTGCCCACATTGATGACCGTTATACCCTCGCGCTGTGAACGCGCCAACACTTCGGGCGCGCAAAACATGCCCAAAACCGCCGCCGTTCCCGTGTCTGCCACAGGGCCGCCAGTGAGCTTTTGCAATGTTTCTAAGCGTGTACATTGTGGGCACTGCTCCGCCACATGGGTATATAGCCAGTCTTCAGGCTGTGCAGAACTTTCAAGCAAAGCACGCCATGCTTTCATACGCCCCAAACGGTTGCCTTGCTCATGCACACCGTGGTCTTGCACAGCGGCAAGAACTTGATGCGGCATAGGCAAAGACCATTGACGTAAAAAGCCCTCCCAAAAAGCTGGGTCATAGTCGGCTAATTGCACAGGAACAGCACCATAAGGCGCAGATTCACGTATTTCTATGCCATACGATTGCACGCGCTCAATGCTGTCATGGATGGCGGCCGCCGCTTCCAAGGTACAATATACCTTATGACCCGCCTTTATATGGGCAAGCACAGCTCTAAAGAAACCGCCGCCCATATTATGCCCATACAACCACACATCTTTAGAACATGCCGTAAGGCTTTGTATTTTTTGTGCAATAATCTTGGCAGGAGAAGGCAACACAAATTGTGGCCAATTTTCTGGTGACATATGCGCAAGAGCAAGAACCACGTCTTGCGTACCAGAGCCTATATCAAGCAATAATAAAGGCCCTGTATCTTGCAAAAATTGAAATACATCCATTTGTGGAGAGATTTGAGACATGGCTATCCTATTTTTTACTGTATATACGCATTTACAAGGGTTATAGGCTCTTTTATGAACCTCAAAAGCGAAAAGCATCATACGCATAAGCGCACAAGTACGCAAGTAAACAACACGGCTTTGCGTAAATAGAAAAGGCTTGCCCTATAGGCATTTTTTCTTGCATAAAAGAAGGTTTACACAAGGTCTTTCTGCTTGACTGAAATCACAGCATTAAGTAATTAAAAAATATGTGAATAAGATATATTTTATATAATTACCATGGAGTTACAGTGTCAAATATACCAAATATCACTGTGCTAGCTACGGGAGGAACCATAGCTGGCTCAGCTGAATCGTCCACAAACTTAACAAATTATACAGCAGGTACATTATCTGCAACACAGCTTATTGAGGCTGTCCCCTCTATTGCTGAGCTTGCCAATATCTGCTCTGAACAAATTGCCAACGTGGGCAGTGAAAATTTCACTTTTGAAATACTCTTAACACTGGCAAAAAGAATAAACACCCTTTTGCTAGACGACACTTGTCATGGTATCGTTGTCACACATGGTACTGATACATTAGAAGAAACTGCCTATTTTCTTAACTTAGTTGTAAAAAGTGAAAAGCCTGTCATCATAGTTGGTTCCATGCGCCCTGCCACAGCCATAGGCTCTGACGGGCCTTTGAATCTTCTTGATGCTGTGGGAGTTGCCGCCACTAAGGAATCTTATGGAAAGGGCGTACTTATAGTTCTTGATGGGCATATTGTCGCAGCTCGCGAAGGTACAAAATCAAATACGCTTTCTACAGAAACATTTAAAGCCCATGAAATTGGTATTCTTGGCTATGTCATTGACTTTAAAGCTGTATACTATCGAGATGTTATACGTTTACACACCTTGAAAACTGCATTTGATATTATGCAAGTGACGAGCCTACCGCGTGTAGACATAGTCTATGAATATCTTGACGCTTCCACTGCCATGCATGAAGCTATTATTGCCAGCAAGCCAGACGGCATTGTTATTGCTGCCACTGGTAACGGCTGTATATCTGATAAAGTAGCTATACTCTTTGGACTTGCCAGCAAACAAGGCATTGTTGTTGTGCGCTCTTCAAGAACAGGCTCTGGAGTCATAACCCCTATCCCTGAAGATATGAATAATGGCTTTATTGCATCGGACAATCTAAATCCACAAAAGGCAAGAATATTGCTGACTTTAGCCTTATTAAGCACTAAAGACCCTCAAAAAATCCGTGCCATGTTTGCTACATATTGATTTTCTTGCCTTTATGACACAAAAAAAGCACCTCCTCAAAGGAAGTGCTTTTTTAAATAAATTATACCAATACATTAGGGACTGTCTCTAACATATTGGTATAATTTAACACAAAAAACTTATTGATGCATTTGTTCTGTCAATTCCAGTATTTTCAATTCAATGCTGGTATTTTTAAAGGGAATGACATCAATTTTTGGTAAACTCATAAGAGCACGATACGAAGACAAACTTCCGTCCATAGACTCATACAAAGAGTGCGCTATATTTACCGTTTTGTAGGTATTCTCCACTTGAGCTAAAATCTTTTGAACATCTTCTTTTTGCTCATTAATTTTAACACGCTGTTGCAAAAGCACTTTTCTGTAAATAATAATGGCTTCATTGGTAATACGTTGCGCTTTTAAATTGCTTTCCAAATGAGGACTTTGCTTTATAAGCTCTTTTGTCTCTCTCATAAGATTGTTATTGCTTGCCTGTAGGATTTCAAGCTTTTGCAAATATACATTGTCAATTTTATTAACAAATTTCTCTAGCTGTCTGACATAGGCTTTGGTACTGAGCCAAAAAACGCCGTAATATTTTCGGGCAATGAATATATTTTCGTTTTCTGTCTCAAGGACATGTTGTAAATTGGCTATGATGGAATGGGCCGTTTTTAAAACATTTATGGTATCCACATAGTCATAAATGGTGACTGTCTTCAAAAGGCTGTCTATATCTTCGTCGCTGAGGTTCACGCCCCCATTTTGTAAAAGTGCAATGATTTTTTGCTTATTTACTTCTATTTTCAATTCATTTTCTTTTACTTGGCGACGAAGGTCATAGATTTTTTTATCTATACTATTTTGCGTGTCTTTCCATAATTCATAAAACTTTTTCTCAGATTCTGCCGCTTGCCGACTGATGGACAACTCTGCAATTTCTTCCTTAATGCTGCTATTTTCTTTGGTCAGTCTTTCTATATCTTTCTTTATATCGCTTGTTTTATTATCAGATAACAATTCAAGTATATTATCTAAAAATTCGTCTATTTCTCCATCTATATCTTCTTTGGTCTCTGTAAACATAGATGGAATAAAAGACTCGTGCTTTGCATTATCATGCTTTTCCAAAAGCTCAACAAAACCGTCTACTTCATCATACACTTTTGAAAAAGACGAATTGGCAAAAGCGGCATTGTGTGCCATTAACACAAAAGCAATTATATAACATAGTTTAAAAAACATACTCATCCTCTATTTTTGATTGATTAGAAACACGCTGTTGCTTAAGTATAAACTACTTTTTAATTTATCTCAAAAAGTATAATACGCAAAAAAGCACCGCCCAAAGGAAGTGCTTTTGAATAAAATAAGTTATGGCAATATATTAGACTTTTTCCAAGTGCCCAAGAAGTTCGGCTCTGGCAATGACTCGCTCTCTGGAGACTTTAAAGAATTTAACCAAAAGGTTCAACTCTCTTTCAATATCTTCGCCTCTATATTGCTTTATCTTCTGAGCAAACAATGTCTTAGGCATAAAAAATGCGTGTCCGAAATAATCCATATTATCTGACATAGCTTTTGACATAGGCTCTTCAGGCGGGAATCTTTCACTGGCAACCCACTCTTCAAGCCCAAAAATATCTTTCAACTCTTCTGGGCTGAATCTGAAGCCCATACCCATGAATAAAAATCCTAACAGCCTGCCTATAAAATATTTTTCGTTATCTTCAGAAAGCCCGCTTGGCAGATACATTTGAAAGCCGTTACCGTGTTTTCTGATCATGCCCTGACGATAAGAAGTGCTGTCCTCGGCAGTAATAATAGAGCCACCCATGGCATTGACTAAAGCACCTATGCTGCTCATGGGATATACCATATTGATTTTACTGATAACACTCAGCACTAACTTTTCTACAGGTTCATTAATTTCCATAGACGTATTTACTTCCACAATATCCTCCACAAAGACTCTCAATCTTCTGAAAAATTCTTCTCATACTCTCGCCATAGCATACTTAGAGCAAGCGCATATTATGCTACAAAAAGCAAAAAACACTTTTCATAACGCCAAAGACAAAGGCTAACACCCAAAAAGCACAAGCTATCACTCTTCTCTGATGCTAGGATAAGGTAAATATAAGTACTTTTTACACTATGGCAAGATGACATCTTGTATATGCGCATATAAAGCTTTTACAGAGTATTTTCAAGCCTTATGAGTCCATTGAAGAACGCAATTTTCGTCAATTCGTTACCACATGCCCTGCTCTATGCATTGATTTTTCACAAAAATATTTTCATTGCCTTGCAATTCTTCAATACGTCGTGTGCGTGTGCATTCGTCTTGCGTGATGGGATACATGGTATTCCACGCCTGCATAAGCTGACGCTGACTCTTACTCATAGAATAGCGCTCATAGGTTTTTTCCATATACAAATAGGCGCGCGCTATTTTTCCCCGCGCTTCTAACGGCGGCTCTACTTTACGGTCGTCAATTTTCATAGAACACACACCAAAAGTGCTTTTAGCCTGAGGTAACACTGTAAAATTATAGTTGGAACGTGAAGCGTTGACCGCGCCAATGCTGGGGTATAAATTATACATATCCGCTTGCATACGGCGAAAATCCGCGCTGACTTTTTCAGCGCATCTTCTTCCTTTATAGACTTTACCCTTGGAGTCTACACACTGGCTATCTCCCTCACGCCATGCGGCAAAAGTGCGCCCAAAGTTTTCCGCAGGAACCACATGCTCCCACTCTACCCGCCCTGCGCGTTTTTGATGCTTTTGCGCAGTAAAACCTTGCGGCAGTGAAATATTTTTTTGCGCATCAAAGGCGGCGCCGCAATACACGGTTCTACGCTCTTTTGCATGCACATAGACATTTTCCTCAAGCATTTTCTTAGCATAAGAAAAAGACTGAAATTTGATATTCCCTATGGGCATAGCTTGCACAACAGAGAAACACATGACCAAACAACACACAATGAAAAACTGAATTTTACGCATAAGGGCGCACCTTATATGTTTTACTTTGCATACGCAAGTTTACAAAAAATAGAACAATCGATATATAAAATAAAATATATAATCTGCGAAAAAAAAGTCAAGAATTATCAAAAAAAGCCCACCATGCATACACACAGTGGGCTTTATATATTTTTACAAATGAAAGCTTATTTTTTCATACTACGCTTAGAAGCTTTCAGCGGGTTCACTTTGGCAGCCTTTTCCTTAGGCATAGCTTGCACAAGATGCTTATTTTCTTCATAAAAAGCCTTGCAATCTATACCAAGGGCGGCAATTCTTTGCTCCATAAGCTTACGGTCACTGTTGCGGTTGGGGTCTGAAAAATTACTGTCCACATATCTTTCTACGGTTAAATATAAACCGCGTTGGTCAATGGCAAGTAAGTAAGGTTTGCTTTCTTCTTCAATGGGTTG
>CAYJFR010000118.1:0-3300 GCA_964369335.1 uncultured Desulfovibrionaceae bacterium
AAAAAGCCATCATCAAATTTGTGGATGTGTGGAAAAATCCTGACGGAGCCAAAGGTTTCCCTGTGCAGGTCATTCCCACACAAATAATTTTCCACGCCGACGGCACACCCTACACGCCCCAAAAAGTCACAGACATTGACTTCACCACCTACAGCACCCGCGACAGCAATACTCACGTTTTCACCGCCCATCAAGGCGGACTTAATGAGGAGCAGATGCGCCGTATCCTTGAGGACTTGGGAGTGCAATAATGGACGCGCTTCTCACACAACTTTCTGAACTGCTTTTACAAAGCTCATGGCTCGCGCCCTTTATCGCCTTTTTAGCGGGCGTGCTCACATCCTTTACTCCCTGCTCTCTTTCTAGTGTGCCGCTGATTGTAGGTTACGTAGGCGGTACAGCCGACGCCACCCATAACGACAGCAGAAGAGCTTTTTGGCTGTCCGTCATCTTTGCCCTTGGCAGCGCTCTCACCTTTACAGCCTTTGGCATTATGGCATCCCTTGCGGGTGAGCTTATAGGCACAACGGCGTCGTGGTGGTTCTTTGCCTTAGGCACTCTTATGATGCTTATGGTTTTGCAAATGCTGGGTATATATCAGCTCATACCTTCCAGCCATTTGCTTTCTAAGAACACCAAAAAAGGTTTTGTTGGCGCATTCTTAGCGGGAGTGTTAGGCGGTATATTCTCTTCACCCTGTTCTACGCCAGTGCTCATTGCCCTTATTGCTGTGGTAGCAGGTAAAGGAAGTCTTACTTTTGGCATATTACTTTTCTTGATGTATTCGTTGGGGCACGGCATTTTAGCCGTCATAGCGGGAAGCTCTGTGGGCCTTGTGCAAAAGATTTCCCAAAATGAAAAATATGCCATGTTGAGCAAAATACTTAATGGCGTTCTTGCTCTGCTCATGCTAGGCATTGGCTTTTATATGTTCCATTTAGGATTTCAATTTTAACGCTTTTTGTGGGGGGAGGAAAAGCCCTCCCCCATAATACACTTTTTCAACAGCTTGTTACAGTGCCAATTCTTGCACTATGGCAATAACCACAGGCAATATAAATACAGAGATAAAAGTTCCAAAAAGAACAGCCGTAGCGCCATCCTCTTCAAGAGCTTGATACTTCACAGCAAGAATATGACACGACACTGCTGAAGGCATAGCAGATTGTATGGTTATAGTGGCAAGAGCGACGCCCTCTGCTCCCATAAAAGACGCAAAAATATACACTAAAAAGGGCACAAGAAAGAGCTTGCTTATAAGCAATACGCTTTGCATTTCCCAATGTATTTTCACACCATGAACCCATGAACGCAATTGGTCTGCTAAAGCCATGCCCATACAGAATAAAGCGCAAGGAGTTGCTGTTTCGCCTATCATCTTTGGTATTTGCAATAATGGAGTAGGTACAGATATATCTCCAAAGCCCACAACCATACCCGCAGCAGAACACAATAAGGCAGGATTTTTACATAAAGCCTGACACACTTTTATGACAGTATCTTGTAATCCAGCCTTTTCTTGTTCATGCACAGCTAAAAATACGTCCACAAGCACAAAAGGTAAGGTGGGAACCAATGTCACCAAGCCCACTAAACCTCTTGCCGTGGGGTCGTCAGGAAAGAGCAAGAGCACAATGGGTATGCCCATAAAAGCCGCATTGGGAAAGCACGCCGTTAAGCCGCCTATACAAGCATCTTTCAGGGGTGTTTTACGCCAAAGTAAAACACTCACCACCAAAGTCTGTACAAATAATAAGGCTATGGCGCATCCCCAAACGGGCGTTACAGACATATGCGAAAACTCTGAGGATGCCATCAAATAAAAGAGCAGCATGGGCAAAGAAAACCAATACACAAACTTGTTCAGACACAAGACTGCATTGGCTGGCAACAAATGCCACCTATACGCCATGCCGCCCAAGAACATAATGCCAAAAACAGGAATTAAGGTGAGCACAATGTTCAGCATATTTTATCCTTAGACAATACTATGCAAAAATAGATACGGCAAAGTAGAGCATAGCAGTAGCTACAAGACCTGTACTTGCCTTTACATGCTTAGTAAAAAGCACATTCAAACAAGGGCCAGCCACAGCCCACAATAAGGAAAACACAAAGCCCACAAAGCCCAAAAGTAAGGCTATGGGGAAAAGCTTGAGCGTTAAGCCTTGAAAATGGGGAATCACATACATTTCCATGGCAGCGAAAGCAAATAAGTACAACTTGATATTGGTGAGCTGTAACATCATACCGGCAGTGAAGTCTTTTAGCTCATCTGAGCTATATTCAGCCACAGAAGAAACATAAATACGCCACGCCAAAAACAACATAATCAGCGAAGAAAGAATCCTCACGCCCTGCTCTACACGGAAAAACTCGTGTACAATATTGCCCACAGCCGCACACAAAAGCGCCACAGTAGTCACGCCTAGCCAAATACCCATATGACAAGCAAAGGCATCTTTCAGTCCCCATGTGCGAACATTATGCATAACCATAGTATTACTTGCACTTGGCGCTATAAACATGACCGAAGCAAAAAGCAAAAATGAACAGTAATCCATTATAATAACTCCTTAAACTCTTAATATACGTTTAATATTGCATTTCTTCCAAAAGCTGTGTGGTTTTTATGACGGTGTCCTTACACTTCACCTTAATAAGGTCTTTGGCCTGCGCAAAACCTTCTGGCGTGTTAATATCACAACCCAGCATATCTGCACAGCGCGCGTCACCGCACACTTCATCAAAGCGCAACATAAATTCACGCCCTTTTTGCTTACAAAACTTTTTGGCTTCCTTGTCACTACCGTCTGTAAATCCGTATTTCAGACCTACAACAGCCATGGCCCCAGAAGCGGCGCCACACACTTCACCTACGCACATACCGCCGCCATATGAGGCAGTCATACGCATCATATCTTCTTTTTTTATACCGTAATCTTCACAAAATGCACACGCCACAGACTGCGCACAGTTAGCGCCCTCTTTTTGCAAAGCCGAAGTTCTTTCCATTTTTTCTGACATATTTCCTCTCAAACAAAATAAAATATAGGCGGTTCTACCATAGGGAGCTGAGGAAGTAAATTTCATAAGCTCAGACATAAATATCGTTGCCGTTTTCACAACCATTTTATGGGATAAAAACGGCTTTTTTATATGCTTATAACTCTAGGGGCTGTCTCTAAATAAATTCTTTTGCATTTTACCCGCGTTAAATAGTGTTTTTTGCTCCAGATAGATTCTCTTAATAAGAAAGAGTATTCTGGATTGAATAGTGGGGGACGGCGCAACAAAAAA
>CAYJFR010000118.1:3310-7421 GCA_964369335.1 uncultured Desulfovibrionaceae bacterium
ATGACTTTTGCTCTTGTGCGTAGTCATTGCGAGGAGCGTAGCGACGAAGCAATCCAGAAAAGTCTTTAGAACATATTCAACTATATGTAACTCAAGAAAAAAATGTTGTTTGGCGTAAGCAAGGCGTAAAAGAATTTAAAGACACGCTCTAGGCTTCAGCAAGAACCTGTGCCAAGGCTTGGCACAATTTAGGCGTCAGCTCATGAACTTGTGTGGCAGGTGTAGGCTGAACAATTTCGGCTAAAACTCTATTAGTCTTGGCTGCTACATGGCTTGCAAAAGTAATATCATAGCCTGCCGCCAATAAACCCGTGCATATACCTGTGACAAGGTCACCTGTGCCGCCTATGGCTTCCATGGTGGGCACAGAAGGCGCGTGTACCTTATGCAAAATGTCTTGCCCCTGCACGATATAGTCCACACTGCCCTTGATAATCAGATTTTTTGCCACATTGCCGTGCGTATGGGCGCGCGTAAGCAATTCTTCCACACTGTCTGGCGTATCCAATAAAAATCCGCGCGTATAAAAGGGATGCGGTGCCAATTCGTCGGCAAGAAAAGCCATTTCGCCCACATCAGGAGTAAAAAGGTCGTAGGCATCGGCATAGCCGCTCATTTTTGCCACATACATAAAGCCAGCATCTGCCACCAAGGTGGGGCGTTGCCCTGTGCTTTCGCCGTAAGCGTCCACCGCCATAAGCACTTTATTGTGCCAGTCCACATCGGGAAAAAGATAATGAAAAGTTATGCCCTGCACCTGCTGCCATGTGTGCATATGCTGTACAAGATAAGCATACACCGCGCGGCTACCATCGCCCTTGCCTTTATCTCCTGCACAAAGGATATGCGGCGGCTCTGCGCCCATATGCTGACACACCAAGGACGCCGCTGTGGCGAGGGTTTCTAAACCGCGTTCAAGACGCAAGACCGAACCGTCTTGCCCTAGCACCTGCGCGCCTTTCACAGCATAGGAACCAAAAAGGATTTGCCCTTCTGCCAGCTGGGGACTTGTGCCCATTATAAGCCACATAAAAGCCTCCTTGCCTCAGCAAAAGCCTTTTGTAAAGAATAACAACACAGGGTTTGTCCCATATGGCGCGGCTCTTGTGCTTCTTCTAAGGTACGCCCCACAAGCTTATGCGCTAAGTAAGGTACATCAGGACAGCCACCGCCAGAAATATTCACAATAACACCACTTTCTTTTTCCACAGTAATTTTCATATTGGCGGCACGCACCATAAGCCACTGTCCATAATCATGCACATGATACAAAGACACGGGACTGAGCAAATTATGCGCAATAGGTAACACCTGCAAAGGCGTCACATGATGCTCTTGTAAGAGCCCTAAAATAGCCACTTCATACATAAGCTCTACCACAAGAAGCATGTCACAGCCTGTGTGCAATTCAGGCGGCGGCGCTTGTACCTGCACAGCATAGCCCGCGTCTTTGAGCACATTTTCCGCCTTAATGACATCACCAGTATGGGCAAACACAAGCATACCTCTGTCAGAAATACTTGCTTGCTGCTCCTTGGTTTTAGAACCAAAGAAAGATTTTATTCGCTCAAAAAAAACCATGCTCTATCCTTTATAGCGTTTTTTTGTGGGGGGAGGGGGGTACTTTTGGGCGTGTATTTATCCCCTAAAAGGGGAAAAGTATCCCCCTCCCCCACAAAAAAGAAAACAAAAAAAACTACAACCTATTTCTTCGTCAATGTTAAGACAGCCTTGTCACCGTCTTTGACTTCAAGCACTTCATAGCCGTTATTGCCAGCGGCGCGAGTGACATTTTCAAGGCTGGCTTCATTGTCTACAACAACACCTAAAGATTCAGGATTTTCATTCTTAATGCACTGCAATACCAATAATACAGGCTGAGGGCAAGAAAGACCCGAAGTATCAATCATTTTCACGACTAGCTCCTTTTACTTTGCGCAATAGCAATACCTAAACACACCACAAAACCTATGACAGTTGCCATAATACTATGGGGACCAATGCCAGCAGGGGAAGCGGCTATGCCTAAATTATGCGCCAAGGCAGCACCTACAAGCATACCCACCACAAAGACAGCGGCGTTATTGTCGCCCTCACCTGCCATAAAAAGCTGACGACCGGGGCAACCGCCTGCCAAAGCAGAGGCAAAACCCACCACCAGCATGGCGAGGAAATTCCATAAAGAATCGGCATGGGCTACGGGCTGATTTTCAAAACCCCAGTAGAAAGAACCCATAATCATATTGAGTGCAAAAGCCGTAGCAAACATGGCTATAAGACCCACTAATAAATGGGCTTGACGGAATAAAATCAAGTCACGTAAAGCGCCCATGGTGCAAAAGCGGCTACGCTGTGCCAAAGCACCCACCACAAGACCTACACCCAAAGCAATAAGGACGGGGGCGTGCTGTGAGCCAGGGCCTTTGACAGAATAATTGAGAACACCAGATTTTAGCTCGCCGCTGATTTGCGGAAAGAAATATAATAGGGACAAAATGGCCAGCATAAGCGCAGGAAAAAGCATACCCGACACAGGCGTAGAAGACTGATTACGCCCCAAAGAAAAACCGCGTCTGAAAAAGAGCGTACCAATACCGATACCTACAAATATTCCAGAAAAACCAAAAATAGCGTTGGCATCACCGCCAGCAAGACGCAAAATAGTACGCCATGGACAACCTAAGAACACCAAGGCAGTCATGGCGGCAATAACGCCTAATATAAAACGGATAAAGGTAGAAGATCCGCCGCGGGCTTTAAATTCGCCCGTAGCCATAGCGGCAACAAAAGCGCCTAAAACCATACCCATGATTTCAGGGCGTAAATATTGCACTACTTGCGCCGCGTGTAAACCTAAAGCGCCTGCAATGTCACGATTGAAGCACACAACACACACGCCCATATTGGGAGGATTGCCTAAATATTGGAGAAGAAAGGCCAAGGCGCCAATGATAGCACCAGTGAGAATAATGCCTACGCGTGTGGCAAAAAAATTCTTTAACATGATTTCCTCATATGCAAAAAGGTTTGGTGTAGCACCATGCTACATGCATACGAGAAACGAAATTTGAGAAGGAGAACGCCTATAAAAGGCTAAGGAAGTACAACATCATTTCGTCCTGCGCATGCCAAGACCTCACACCGTGAAGTTAGGGTATTACGTCAAGTGAAATGATATTGATTCATAATGGCTTCTAAGTACTCCCATGAGGAGAGGCAAGCCTCCCCCCATGAGAATTATACATTTATCTTTATACTATGCTTTGACGCATAAGGGCTCTTTTGAGAGCCAATTCTGCGCGCACAACATCAAGAGTTTCATTTTTTTGAGCTAAACGCTCTTCAGCACGTTGTTGGGCTTGTTGCGCACGAGCTTTGT
Organism: uncultured Desulfovibrionaceae bacterium; assembly: GCA_964369335.1. Taxonomy (GTDB): domain Bacteria; phylum Desulfobacterota; class Desulfovibrionia; order Desulfovibrionales; family Desulfovibrionaceae; genus CAYJAD01. The sequence goes on from CAYJFR010000118.1 coordinate 6,690, forward strand.
CTATGTTTTTAGCAAGCTCTGCTGACTCTGCAAGCACTGTGACCACGTTATCATTAACGTCGGCAAAACCGCCGGAAATGAAGACATGCTCTTGCTTACCGTCTTTGTCAAAACGCAAAACACCAACTTTCAACGCCGATAGTAAGGCCACGTGACTTTTGAGCACGCCAAACTCACCATCAACACCAGGGCAGCTTACATAGTCTACAGACTCATTCACTACCTGTTTATCGGGTGTAACTACTTCTAATTGAAGCGCCGTACTCATAGCAGCTCCTTATTGACCCTTACGCTCTTCGTACTTAGCCACTGCCATTTCTATGCCGCCAAGCATGTAGAAGTCGCCTTCTGCAAGGTGGTCATATTCGCCATCAAGGATGCCTTTAAAGCCCTTAATGGTATCAGTAAGCTGTACGTATTGCCCAGGGGTACCGGTAAAGGTTTCTGCCACGTGGAAAGGCTGTGACAAGAAACGTTGAATACGGCGAGCACGAGCAACAACAACTTTATCGTCGTCAGAAAGCTCGTCCATACCCAAGATGGCGATGATGTCTTGCAAATCTTTATATTTTTGCAAAACAGACTGCACTTGACGTGCCACAGCGTAGTGCTCTTCACCCACAACATTGGGGTCAAGAATACGAGAGCTGGAGTCAAGCGGGTCCACCGCAGGATAAATACCAAGTTCTGCAATTTGACGAGAAAGTACAAGAGTACCGTCAAGGTGCGAGA
>CAYJFR010000119.1:0-7413 GCA_964369335.1 uncultured Desulfovibrionaceae bacterium
TGATTACATAGAATTTTTGTTCTCTGACAAGGAAAGTGAGTTTTGGGAAGCGCGCAGTATATAGAGACATATATAAGCGTTTCACAAAGAGAACTTGACGCGGTCAGAGGGCAAAAAGGCATGTAATCAGTGTTTCCTTTTACTTTTCTTGCCATTCAGTTTGTACACGCAAGACCACTTCTTCAATGGCTGCAAGCTGGTCTGGAGGGCATACGCCTATAAGGGCTTGCCCTGCGTCCACGTTTTCGGTGTGCTTAAAATACACCGCATAAATAACGCCGGCAGGGCCTGAATAAAACAAAGGCGCTTCACGTTTCATACGGGACATAATAAACAGCTCCATGCCTTCGGAAACAGACACGGCACGAGAACCAGAAGCGCGTACTTTTTTATCAACTTCAGGCGTGAAATAGTACTTAGCACGTTCTGGAGCGGTAAAAAGGTGTAAGGTGCGCTTTAATATTTTTTGTTGCACTTCATTCTTGGTGAGGAAGTGACGCACTGTGACAAGGGGAGTTCCCGCTTCCACAAATTGCCCTTCCAATTCTTTATGAATCACGCCAACCTCACCCTTTTCTGGAGCGCAGATAGGCTTGGGATTGCGTTCACGGTCAATGGTCACCAAGGTTGTTCCGGGCTTTTCTTTCCACATGCCATGAGGACCAGAAACCTTACTTCCTTCATTAATATCGGCAAAAGTCACAATACCTGTATGAGGGGCGCGGATCAGCACTTCTTCATAAGGAGAGGCTTTAATTTCATCGAGTAATGCAGTAACATCAAGCATAGTATTTCCTTGGCTTAGCGGTAATAGACATTGCGACCGCCAATGGTGAGCAGCGCTTGCTTTAAATTGGCACGAATATGCCTTCTATCCCAAATACCTTGGATATGTCCGCGTGACAAAGCATTGCTTGAGCGGTGATATTTGGGCGGAATATCAATACCTGTGGTTTCTTTAATAACACCAGGGCCTGCAAAACCAAGGTTAGAAGAACGCACAGCAAATTGATACGGTGAACAACCTAAGAAGGAAGCCACTGGGCCTGCAAAGGAATTAGTATCATACAGCACCATATACAAGCCACCGTTATCAATATAACGACGCACAGCTACGGTACATCTAGGCATTTGAATAACGCCGTGTGTGCCTTCTTGAATACGAATACCTGCAGTACCGTGCACATAGGCAATGAAAGGATAGCGTTTTTTCATGGCAAGCTCGCAAGCTTCCACAAACTTCTGCCCTTCTGCCGCACCCACAGAACCGCCGCGGAATGTGCCCATAAGCATGGCAACAATAACTTTAACGCCGTCAATGGTGGCTTCAAAAGTCATACAACCGCTCTTGGAGCCTGTTTTTTGTTGCGCCTCGTGAATACGCTTATCAAAACCCTTAAAACCTAATGGGTTAGCAGCTTCAATGGCGCTGTTAAATTCATAAATAGAGCCCACATCAAAAACGTTGCGTACATACCATTCTGGTTCCATAGGGAAGTGGTGACCGCAATAGCTACACACGCCAGCAAATTCACCAAATAAGTCTGGTCCCCAAAGGTCTAAGCAACCGTCTTTGGCGGCATTGGGGCAAGTGATGGTTCTGTCGTTTTTATAGCGCGGAGAAATATAATTCCAACGGCTCACGCGTCCTTCATCTGTCCAATTGGAAAGCTTGGTAAGCTCCTCCGTATCCACTGGCTTGGCTGGGGCGTTGGGAATGCGCTTGAAAGGTGTTTTCAAACGATTTTTCAACAAAACATATTCGTTTTGTACTTCTTCCCAGAAGAACGTCAATTTACGCTGATGGTTACGATAAAAGTCATACTTAACTCTATTCCAGCGCATCATGGCAGCGCCTGCCACCTTGCTCCAGCTTTTTTCATGCCAAGGACGACGGTCCAAAGCGGCATTCAAAGAAAGATTCAAGAACTTTTCTTGACGAAGATGCACAAGGCGGTCTTTATTGCCAGAACCAAGGGCCCAACGCATATATCTTTCATCAAGGTTAACACCAGGTTTACGGCGGCGGGAAAGAGCTATATTACGAATGCCCGGCAAAGCGCGGCAAGAGATGACCACTTCGTCAGTGGAGCGTATGATTTCTTGACGCAATGTGCGGTAAAAATCAAAGTGCGCAGGACGTGCGCCCAAGGGAGGCTCTTGAATGACTTGGTCAATATAGCCTGCTTTGAGGTTATCGTCTGCTGTAATGCGTAAAGCTTCGGCGCAGTACTCAATAAGTTCAGGTGTGGCGCGTTGTCCCGCTTTGATGCGTCCCTCAATGGCGGCGGCGCCTTCGGGAGAAATAACGGAATAATAGCCGTGTGAAAGCATCAAGCGCTTATCTGCAAGACCAATGGCCTCTGCACCACCAGAACCGCCTTCAGAAATAACGGCAATAACAGGCACGCGCAATTTTGCCATGCCATAAATATTGCGCGCAATTTGTTGTGCGGCGCCAGGATAATCTTCTACAGGATATGAACCAGGAGTAAAAATAAAGGTGTGAATAGGTATACCTTCAGCTTCGGCAACGCGCATATATTGCAATGCCTTAGCATTACCCCAAGGCTTTACAGAGCCGCCATTGCGAAACTCTGCGCCATGCCCTTTTTCTTGGCCAATAACCATAACAGATTGATTATAGGTCTTTTTGCCACGGCGACGTGTGATAATGGCACGCGCAATAAGCATACTGGGGTCAATACTGTACTCGTCTTGTCCGCCCACTTCGGTGAAGTTGTCGTACACGTTTTCCAAAATATCACGCAAGCACATGCGCTGAGGATGACGTACAATACGTACTTTATCCATGGGGGTGAGCTTCATTTCAAGCTTACGCTCCATGAAAACAAAAAGCTCTTCCACAGTGACCACTTCTGTGTGTGCGTCTTTCACTTCGCCAGCATTGAACTTTTGCACAAGTTGAGTGAGTTTGTCGCTGAGAAGTTGCACTTTGTCGCAGTGCTTATCTACAAAAATATCTTGTATATATGCAAGCCTGTCTGTGAGGCTTTGTAAGCGTTTTTCTATAGAATTATCCATGTTAAACCTTTCTACTCTGTATAATTTGCTGTAAGGTCAGCATTCATACGCAGGTATTTCTAGAATTTTAAAATGCGCGCTGTATTGGTTCGCAAAAAGTTAATATTGGACTTGAGCGCTTCTCCGGCAGTGTTTTGCCCTTGTAAAGTCATAGTGTCTAAAAATTCCACACCGCGCGCTTTGACTTCTTCAATATCCTTACCCCAAATGATACCCAGTGCGAGGTTAGGGTCAAATTCTGTAGGGATAACATAAGGCTCATCGGTAGGAACGTGGGTGAGCATGGTCAACCAATCGTTTTCTTGCCAGCCGTATTTTTCGATGGTTCCCACCCAAGGGGAGAAGCGATTGTCTGGATCTTCAGCAATAAGGCGGTACTCAATGCCCACACCTTCAAACTGAATATCTTCTTGAGAATACCCAAGAGGATCACCAAGACCAATACGAATTTGTTCAGCGAGTAAATCTACTTCACCAAGGGCTAGACGATCTTTCACGCTAGAAATACGAGCAGAAACGCCGTTTTCCACCTGAATACGTGTATTTACTTCCATAAGGAAAGGTTCACCGTCGCGCGTAACAATCCACTCCCATGTGCCCACGTTATCATAGCCAACGCTACGCGCCATAGTGAGGGAATATTTAATAATATCACGCAAGACTTTAGCGGCATCAAAGGTATATTCGATATTTTCTGGGTCAAAACCAGGAGCGATTTCAATACGTTTTTGTAATCCTGTGGACTGAATGGAGCAGTTACGCGTACCAAAGTGTACAGGATTTTTACCAGAGCGGTCAGAAACGATTTGCACTTCAAGGTGATTGAAGTCCATAATACGTTGCTCAATAAGCACACCTTCGTCTTTAAATTGACGCAAAGCGTAGTTACGAATACGACGGTACACAGAGCGGAAGTTGTCAATGTCATACACTTCCTCAATGCCCATGCCGCCGCCGCCAGCGGAAGCTTTTACCAAAACGAGAGGTTGCTTGATACCACGTTGCAATTGGAATTCAAAAACAGAACGTGCTACTTTTTCCGCTTCCATCTCATCATAGATAGGACGGTCAGAACCAGGTACTGTAGGAACGCCAAGGCTACGCGCAAGACGCTTTGTATTGATTTTATCACCCAATTCACGGATAATTTTCCAAGAAGGCCCGATAAAGGTCAGTTTACGGTCTCTTTTAGTGACGCGACGTGCAAAACGAAAATCTTCAGCAAAAAAGCCGTATCCAGGGTGCACAGCTGTACACTCGGCATCGTCGGCCACTGCCATAAGTTCGTTAGCATCGTGGTATGAAGATACTTGATACAAGCACTTTTCACCGCCAAGCTCACGTGCTAAACGCACATGCCCTGACGCAAAATCTTCTGCTGTGTATATGCAGGTAAAGGCCACACCAAGCTTATGACAAGCCCGTGTGATACGCATGGCAATTTCACCTCGGTTTGCCACAAGAACCTTTTCTTTATTTAAATCCATTCTTTTCCCTTTCGGCGTTTATTAACAATATCTCATTAAAAAAGCGCAAGAATACACAGCCTTCTCTCTTGAGGAAAAAAAGCCATGTATTCTGCTTACTACATTTTTTTCTTTTCTATAAAACGCTTTTGAATTTCTAAAACAAGTTTGTCCAAAGCGTATTCTTGGCGTTCACTCAAATCTATAAAGTTGCAGGCAACCACACCTCGAGAAGTAACGCGTATAACCTTTGCGCGCAAATTCATGATAATGGGGCGTCCTTTGACTTCAAGTTGCATGGGGAAGATATCACCTTCATGCACAGTGATGCCATTGGTACACTGAAAAGCGTAACCTGTCACACTTATGTCTACAATAGGCTGTACATATTTTCCGCTGATACGCGCTTCTATTCCATGCACAAGGGCGCGATAGGCAAGCCTTTGCCCTTGATCTTCCTCTGCCAAAGAAAATTCAAAACTAGATTTTAACATTACGGACTCTTTGTAACATCACGTTGTAGTACAAATTCCACGCGTCTATTGCGTGCCCTATTTTCTTCGGTGGTATTAGGCATCAAAGGATTCAACGAACCGTATCCTGTGGCAGTCAACCTGTCTGCTTCAATACCTTGGGTCAGTAAATAACGCAAGACAGTAACAGCTCTAAGGGCAGATAAATCCCAATTATCCCTGAAATACGATCCAGGGGCGGGGTTTTGGTCATCGGAATACCCACGAATGTCAATGCGTTGTTCACGTCGCTTAACAAAAATATCTTTTAATACATCTAAAACTTTTAAGCTCTCAGGTGTCAGCTCTGTGCTGTCAGGAGCAAATAAAACCTTTCCGGGTAGGCGCAAAGTGATAGTACCCTCATCAAGAACAGCACCCACTTGCCCTTCCACACCATTTTGTACTAAAAAGCTTCTAATGTCGTTAAAGGTTTGCTTTTGCGCTTCGATGAGTTCTTTACGCCTTTTTACTTCTTCGTGCAATGCCCCCGCCGTTTTGGTAGGGTCATTGAGCGTCAATGAGCTTTGCTCACCGCCAAGAGCTCCTTTAATGGATCCCATAGCCGCCATAAACTTTGTTTGCTCCACTGTAGAAAGTGAAAAAAGCAAAATAAAGAACACAAGCAAAAGCATGGAGATGTCTGCGAAAGTGGCAAGCCAGCCTTCCCCTTCGTCGCCTTCATCGTCTTCGATCGGTAATTCGTCATCACTCATAGATATCTTCCTATGCGTTTGCTGTTATACGGACATGTGGTCTATTCTTTCTTACCTTTGTCTGGCCCCTTACGCGCCTTGGGAGGCAAGAATGAAGACAACTTTTCATACACAAGATTGGGATTGTTATTTTCTAAAATAGACTTGGCGCCTTCAAAAATGATAAGCAAAATCAGCTCTTCTTGCATACTTCTGGCTTTCATTTTACCAGCAAGTGGAATAAAAATAAGGTTTGCAATGAGCGCGCCGTAAAATGTTGTCAAAATAGCAACAGCCATAGCAGGACCGATAGCAGCAGGGTCTGCAAGGTTTGCAAGCATTTGCACAAGACCGATAAGCGTTCCTACCATGCCCATGGCAGGGGCTAAAGATGCCAAACGCTGAAACACGCTGATACCAATATTATGTCGTTTTTTCATGGACATAATTTCGATATTCACTGTGGCACGAATAAGCGAAGGATCCGCACTATCTGCAATAAGCTGTGTGGCTTTTTTGAGAATTGGATTGGTGGTTTGGATTTTTTCAAGGGCAATAATACCTTGACGACGGCTGATTTCAGCAATCTTCACCATGGTGTCTACCACTTCGCTAGCGGGCGCATCCTTGGCCGTAAAGGCCTTCATACCGGCCCCGAAGGCTTGCTTCACCTCACTGGCGGGAAAGCACACCATAATAGACGACAATGTCCCACCTATAACGATCATGATACTGGGAATGTCGATGAAGTTGCCGGGCTCTGGGCCAATAAAAATCGAACCAAGTACAAGACCAAGACCGCCGAACATACCGCCAAGTGTTGCTATATCCATACATTCAATCCTTTAAAATATGCTTTTTTTGTATCTATTGGTAAATATAATCATTCTCACACAAAAGACCATAACAAAAGCAAAATCTTGTTTGCCGCATACTAGGCATATTTTTAGAAAATGTCAAAAGTAACTACAGAAGAAATATTGCACGAACAAAGAGATATACCTAAAAAGCGGTGCATGTATACTGCCCAAAGCAGAATGTAATGCAAATATGCAAGCTACTTAAAGTGACACTCTTTGCCCTACACATATTTATCGGCACATTTTATAATAAATCAAGGGTAAGGGCAGAAAAAATCTTGTGCCTTATGGCAACGCAGTATATAGAGAGAGCGTCGTCACACTCAACAGGCTGTTGAAAAAGTGCAATTTTCTTCGCCAGACTGTTTTTTTGCCTCGGTAAAACATCATAAAGGTATGTTTATTTTGCAAAAAATTTGTCTTCCTTGTACCTTACACTTTTTCAAAGGTCTGTGAACAACGATAAAAAATTTTTTTGTCAGAAGAAATTTCTGACGCCCACTTTTTCAGCAGGCAGTTTACAGGATGTCGGGAGCAATTGACGCTTCCATCGGGTCTTGTCAGAACGCAACACACAAACTTTTTACACAAAGACATTTTATGCAAAACAATCAATTTTTACGCAATGTAGCCATTATTGCCCACGTTGACCACGGCAAAACCACTCTTGTTGACGCGCTTTTCCGTCAAAGCGGCGTTTTTCGCGCTGACCAACAAGTAGACGATCGCATTATGGACAGCATGGACCTTGAACGTGAGCGTGGCATTACCATTGCCGCCAAAAACTGTGCTGTTTCTTGGAATGATGTAAAAATCAACATCATTGACACCCCCG
>CAYJFR010000120.1:0-7409 GCA_964369335.1 uncultured Desulfovibrionaceae bacterium
TATTGATGGAGAGCACTTCTGCACCTGTGGTGTTGTGTTTCCAAAGACGCACAATGCCGGAAACTTCTTGAACCTGTTCCTCACGAAGGAGGGTAAAGTCTTTTGTATACATGTAAACCTTCTTTGTAAATAAAGAGGCCTCTCTCAAGGGAGAAGCCTCAGTGATATTTATATAAAATAGAGTAATGTGTTAGGTATGTTGTACATTTTTAGAATGTACGTAAGAGTACATCAGTTAAAGCACGCTTGGGAACAAAATGTATGCCTGTTTCATCACGCCAATAGGCAAAACTGCCGTCTTCTGGCATATCAGCAATGACACGACGTTCTTTTTCTACGCCTAAAGCTAAAATAAGCGCAAGGGACATACCTTCAGGTACTTCAAAGATGTCGGCGCATTCTCTAGGGCTGAAAGAAACATGCATGCAGCATCCAATGCCCTTACTTTGTGCGGCAAGTTGTATGGTTTGCGCCGCAATGCCCACATCCATAAAGGTGAGTTTTGCGGCTTTTTCTGGGGTGAGAATAGCAATGTAGCCTGTGGGGCGTTCTCCTGCTATGGGAGTTCCATTGCTCAAGGCGCCAGCCCAACGAGTGTGGGGGAAGATGGCGTCGCATGCGGACTTGCTTTGTGCTGTTATATAGCGCAGACTTTGCGCATTTTTGGCACAAGGAGCAAGGCGAGCGCAGTCTACAAGCCAAGCTAAGGCTTCTTCGCCCAAACGATCTTCTTCACTAAAACGTCGGCAAGAGCGCGCCTCTTTTACCAGCGTTGCAAAATCCATAATAACCTCACATGGAAAGTAAAAAGATAAGTTGTCCGCATACAATGGATGTGCCTAAAAAATCACCGTTGGCACCGTGATGCAGGCGGGATATTTTCCTCAAGAAAAGGCATAAAATCGAGGATAGAATAAGAGCAATACAGGTTTTTGTAAAGCCAAAGGGCAGGCATAAGAGAAAAGCAAGCATAAGGTGCGCTATAGCCTTGCCTGCGCTTTTGCCCGCCATAACCTTACCCCCTAAAGATTGAGGGCTGTGTGCCGTGCTGATACAGGCAAAGAAAACGCAGAGAGTTCGGGCAAATATGGGAGCTAAAGCTAAGGGCAAAAACTGCCCTTGGGATATATGTTGCGCCACGGCAAAAAAAGTGCCACTCAATGCCATAATAAGGGCTATGGCTCCAAAAGCGCCGAGGCGGCTGTCCTTCATAATGCTCCAAAACTTTTCCCCTTGTGCGCCACTGCCCACGGCGTCGGTGACATCGGCAAGACCGTCATGGTGCAAGCCGCGCGTGAGCCAAAGGTCAAGAAGGACGTACCACCAAGCCGCCAGCCAAGGGCTGGAAGCTAGAGAGGGGAAAAAATCTGTGGAGAATGTAAACCAAAGATATAAAGGCGCTGTGAGTACAGCGCCTACAAAAAGCCCAATGGGAGCAAACCACACTAAGGTGCGTGCTAGTAAAGCGTCATCTACCACAGAAGCACGCCCGAAGCGTGTCATAAAGGTAAAGGCGACGCTACACGCCTGTGTGTGCGTGTGCCACAAATTGGCAAATGACATTAGTTAGCGCGTGATAACTTAAATGTAAGTGTGTAGAGGTGGTGGAAAAAGTCCACATATTCCACAAAAACATTGTCAGGAACGCGTATACGTGCCGGCGCGAAGTTTAAAATACTGTGAATACCTGCATCTACAAGGTGATCTGCGGCGCGCTGTGCTCTTTCGGGTGGTGTTGCAATGATACCCATTTCAATATGCAGCTCAGGTACCTTTTCCTTGAGACGCTTTGTGCACATAACCTCAAGATTAGAAACTTTCTCGCCAATTTTAAAGGGATCGCAATCAAAGGCGCCCACAATATGAAAGCCCTTGGTGCGAAATTCTCCGTGATTGAGAACGGCTCGTCCCATATTACCCACGCCTACAAGGGCTAAATGCCACTCGCGCGCAATGCCAAGAGCGTCGGATATGGAGGCAATGAGAGCTTTAACATAATAACCTACACCGCGAACACCAAATTCGCCAAAAAAAGCTAAGTCTTTACGCACTTGAGAAGCATTAACATCACAGGCTTTTGCCAAGGGGTCGGAGGAAATAACCTCTATGCCTTCTTGTTCTAAATGTTCAAGTACTTGAAGATAGACGGCAATACGCTGGATAGTTGCCTTAGGAATATGGACGTTTTTTACCTGGTTCATAAAAATTTCCTTTTCAGAGAAAATACCTAATTATTTTTTTTGTGACAAAAAGAACAATAGGCATAAGGTCCGAACTTGTCAATATAGTAGGATAAATAATACAGTCTTGGGCTTTGGCTGTGGTGTTACAGGCGTGCAAGGAGGCTTTTTCATGAAAATAAGAGAGAATTATATAATCATTGTACAAAGAGCATCTTTTCCCTAGTGGCACCCAATCTTGCATGTCTTGTGACAGTTCACGCAAAGAGTGATATTGTACGCTATTTCTGAGCAAAAAATGCAAGGAAAGGTGTTAGGAAGTGGAATTCCTCGTACAATGTGTGTTTTTTACGTTTTATATGGGCTGTGATTACCTCGCTTTTTTAGCTTAATCAAGGGAAAAATGCCCATTATGTGAAATTTTTTATTATCAAAACGATAAGTTTTTCTGTATAATTGAGATTTTTGTAACAATGTCAGTAGAACTCTTGTTTGTAAGTAATTAGTTAACATGTTTTTTCCGCAAGAAAAGAGTATGTATAAAAAATATACGGTTTGTAGCAAAGGTGTTTTTGAGCGAAATAAAAGATGTTATTTTTGTGTCATAGCTACAATATGTGCAAAGGCTTCAGGGGAAACTTCTTGCACAGAAAGGCGGCTTCCTTTTTTCATAAGCTCCATATGGGCAAGCTCTGGCTCTTCACGCAGATCCACGCGGGCAATGGGTGTGGAAAAACTTTTTTTGACGGTGACATCAACCATAAACCAAAGGGGATGGTCGGGGGTTGAGCGTGGGTCAAAGTGGTCATTGCCTTCTTCCCAGGCTGTATGGTCGGCATAGGCTTCACGTGTTATTTCCACAATACCCGTGATTTCAGGTTTTTTCCCACTATGATAAAAAAAGCCTTGATCGCCTACCTTCATGGAGCGCATAAAGTTACGTGCTTGATAATTGCGCACACCGTCCCAAGAGGTCGTTTGTTGGGGAGCGTGGAGCAAATCTTGCCAAGAAAAACATTCACGTTCGCTTTTAAAGAGCCAAAATTTCATATTAGCTATTTTCTCCGTCATGTTGTGGGTGTTTTTGTTGCCATTGCGCAAAAAGGCGGTCAAGTTCGGGGTCGTTATTTTGTGTTGCCCAAGCTCGTATCTTTTGCGCATTTTTCCAAAGTTTTTGTATATCTTTTGTTTTATTAATACAGTTTTGTAAGCGTTTTTGTGCATCAGCCAGTATATCTTGTTTTCCTGCATGTGCGGCGCATACTGCCAAATTAGCAAAATGTGCTTTGAGCGGAGCAAGGCGCGTGGCTTGTAAGTACATATCTATAGCTTCTAGCCACATTTTTTGTTTTTCAAAATGATTTGCCAGTAAGTTATAACCGCCAATCCAGTAAGGTTCGTTTTCAAGCTGCTTTTTACAGCGTTCTACATCAAAATTTTCCGTAAATACTTGTTTTAATGCGTATTCTTTGGCTTCTGAAATACCAATATACAATTCTTGATCAGGGCTTAATAAGGGGCGTAAACCCAGCTCTAAGGCTATATTATGTATGTCTGGACGAAATTGTCCGTTACAACGTGAGCTCAAAAGTGCAGCGTTATAGGCATCGTTGTCAAAGCGCCCTGGTGTTTGGCTTGTATGATGGTAGATAATACTTTTATGCACCACATTGAGAACATAACCTTGTGAACGAGCTATGGAACATAGATCTAAATCTTCAAAACCATTGATGTATCCTTCAAAAAAACCTTGGCAATCATGAAAGATTTTTGCTGGAATAAGCATGGCAGCACCTGTGATAGCTTGCCAGAATCGTTGTTTAAGATTCTTTACATAGGGTGCAGGGAGAAATTGATGCACATGCTCAAGCTCAAGGTTTGGGCTAAAGCAAATACCAGCGTGCTGTACAGTATTGTCAGGGTAGAGGAGCAAAGGCCCAACTATGCCAAGTTTAGGGTTTTTTTCAAGAGCTTCTAAAAGTGGAGAGAGACAACCTTCCGTCAGCACAGTGTCATTATTCAAGAAGAAGAGAATGGGATTTTGTGCTTTTTTTGCGCCGGCATTGCAAGCTTTGGCAAAGCCTACATTTTCTGACATGCGCAGAACGTGCCCATGATGCCTAAAAAGGCGCTTGAGTGTGGGCTCAAGAGCTGTGGCTGTAGCGTCTGTAGAATTGTTATCCACCACAATCACTTCCATAGAAGCAAGCAATCCGTCTTTGGCGCAAACTTGTGCTATGCTTTCAAGGCAAGCTTCTGTCATTTCCCAAAGGTTCCACACTGGAATAATAATAGAAAGTTGTGCCATTACGGTCTCCGTTATTGTTGAGGAAGTAGTGTTTATGGTGTTTTTTACTACAGTAAATTTTTGCTAGTCCATTGTTCAAGAATATTCATCAGTTCCATATCACTGTTCTGTTCAGCAAGGTGCTTTAAGGCTTGCGTCTTATGTTTTAAGCTGTCTTTATCGCTGATGTTGGCGCGGTAGTCTGCCATGCAAAGTTCGGCATTTTTGAGTATTTCTTTTTGTCCCACTTTGGCAGCACACTTGGCAAGCCGTATGAAATTTTCTTGGAGGGGAGCAAGTTGTACTCCTCGTAAGCGATAGTCAAGAGCCTCATGCCATTGACCTTTATTTTCAAGATGGTTGGCAAGAAAATGATAACCGTTAAGCCAGTATGGCTCAGCTTCAAGGTATTTTCTACAAAGATTTTCGTTAAAGTTTTCTGTAAAAATTTGTGTGAATGCTTTGTCTTTGGACTCAGTAATGCATATGTGCATATGGAGCGTTGGGCTGAGTAAGGGAGTCAGTCCGTTGTCTAAAGCAATACGATGTTTGTCGGGGGTAAAAGCTCCTGTGCGCCTTTGCCCAAGGAGGGCGGTATTGGCTTTATCATGGTCGAAGCGTCCCGGAGTTTGGCTTGTATAGTGATAGATGCTGCTTTTATGTACAATATTAAGACCATAACCTTTTGAGCGCACAATACAGCACAGGTCTAAATCCTCAAAACCATTGACATAGCCTTCAAAAAAGCCTTGGCAATCATGAAAAATTTTTGCCGGAATAAGCATGGCAGCACCTGTGATAGCTTGCCAAGAGTGCTCTTTGAGGTTTTTTACGTAAGACGCAGGCAGGAACTGATGTATATGTTCAAGCTCAAGAGTTGGGTTAAAGCAAATACCAGCATGTTGTATAATGTTTCCAGTGTAGAGGAGTAAAGGCCCCACCATGCCAAGTTTGGGATTTCTTTCAAGAGCTTCTAAAAGTGGAGGAATACAGCCTTCTGTAAGCGAAGTATCGTTATTTAAAAAAAAGAGTAATGGGTTGCGGGCTTTTTTTGCGCCGGCATTACACGCTTTGGCAAAACCCACATTTTCTGGCATGCGCAAAACATGCCCGCAGTGCTTAAAAAGACGTTTAAGCGTAGGCTCAAGAGCTGTGGCTGTGGTGTCCGTGGAGTTATTATCCACAACAATCACTTCCATAGAAGCAAGTAATCCGTCCTTGGCACAAACTTGCGCTATACTTTCAAGACAAGCTTTTGTCATTTCCCAAAGATTCCACGTTGGAATGATAATAGAAAATTGTGCCATTGTGGTCTCCGTGTCTAGCGTGAACGTTTGAGGGGATGTAACTCTTGCGCTTTTAGGCGATATATGAAAAATTGTGTAGCGTTTATTTTACACATGTTTTGCATGTTTTCTCATATCCTACATACTTGTCAAGTTGAAATGCGGTCTGTAAAGGACATGCCTTGTGGATGTAGCGTTGCCGTTTTGTATAAATGAACTGTGCACAGTAAAAATGGAGTTGGGCTGTATGTCAAATGACAGATTGAAAATATTTTTTATGAATTATGGCCCTTATTCGGGCTGTAGCGGTGTGCATATACACTTTCTTGCTAATGCTTTAGTGGAGCTTGGCCACGAGTGTCATGTGTTTTTACCAAGAACCGAGGGCGCTTCTGAATACTTTGGCACAACGCACTACTCCATTGACGGTTTTCGGAATATACCCACTTTACCTTTAGATTTTTTTGAAAATGGTATTATTCATGCGTGGACAACTCGTGAAACTGTACGGGTTCCCACTGCTATTTTACGTAAGCGTATAAAATTGCCTTACCTTGTGCATTTGGAAGATGATGAAATTTTGATTACCGGCAAGTCCATTGGTCTATATACATTGGAAGAACAAAAAGCCTATGCCAAAAAAAATCCTCAAGACTTTGCCAATGTGTGGACGACACACCCTTTGCACTTTGAGCCTTTTATGCGCGCATCTTCAGGTGTTACTTGTATTATGAACACCTTAGAAAGCTTTGTGCCGCAAAATGTGCCAAGAATGACCTTTTGGCCGGCGTGTGAAGAGGCTTTCTTTCAAATTCCAAAGCAGCGTGATGCTCGCTTGAGAAATTTGTGCCAACTTGATGAAAATACGCATGTCTTAGTATACCCAGGCGCCATTCATGACTTTAATGGGCACTATTTTACCCAGCTTTTGCTTGCCATAGACCAACTACATCAAGAAGGTTTTTCCTTAAAGGTTATTCGTTGTGGTATTGAAGATTACACATATAGTGAAGATATAGCTAGGCTCTATGAGAAATATGTGAATTACTATGAAGGGGTAAAAGCCTGTGACTTGCCAAGGCTTATATTGCTTGCGGATATTTTGGTACAGCCAGGGGCGCCGAGAACTTTTGATGATTATCGTTTCCCTTCAAAGGTTCCGTATTTTTTGGCAAGCGGGCGCCCTGTTATTTTGCCTGATACCAATGTGGCAGAGAAGTTGCGTCATGGAAAGGATTGTTTTCTTATGCAACAAGGTGATAAAGAGGAAATTCTACAATATTTAAGAATGTTGCTGACAGATTCTGAGCTTGCTGAACGTATGGGCACTCAAGGGCGAGCTACTGCAAAGTCTTTATTTTGCTGGAAAAAGGCAGCTCAATCTCTAATTCCTTTCTATAAAGACGCTCTTTCGCGAGCTCAGAAAAAGCGTGTATAGGTATTCTTTTTAACTTACTAGTATTATAGAATATGATAGTTTTATGACGAAAAAATTACAAAAAAATAAAAAAACTTCTTGACGAAAGAGGGCGCTTGAGGCATTTTCCTTTTCGCGCTGAGGAACACAGCACTGACTTGGAAACAAGACGCAAAAAAAGTTCAAAAAAGTTGTTGACAGAATGTCACAGCTTAGGGCATAAAGCTCTTCCGCTGATT
>CAYJFR010000121.1:0-7373 GCA_964369335.1 uncultured Desulfovibrionaceae bacterium
CTAAGTATGAAGCGCTGTATTCAGCATCTTTGCCGCCGCCCATAAAAATATCAAAGCGGTTATTCTTGATGGCGCCGCCCACATCTTGCGGGAATCCAATGGCGCGTAAAGGCGTTGTGCCCTTCATAATATGCGGAATATTCACCCCAAAAGCCACCACAGAACCTAAAGGAATAAACTTTCTGTCAGAAGCAAGACTGAGCATAGGGTCTACCACAGAACCCATAGCACCTATAGCGCCTTTATCGCCGAACCTGAAAAAGACATAACTGGGATTTTCTTTTAAAATATCAAAAGTTTTGTCGGGATTTTCAGCAAACCATTTCCTCTGCTCAAAAATATCCCCTCTCACCACAAGCCCTTGGTCTTTCATAACCTTACCAGAGCTTACATATCTATGCCCATTTTGCCCGTCATAATTGACAAAGGCGGTAGTTCCGTCTTCAAATTGCAACTTGCCAGAGCCTTGAATTTGCAAGTAAAACACATCCACCTGACTTTCTGCCCAAGCAAGCTCTAAACCACGCCCTGCTAAGACCATATCTTTATCAATGGCTTCACGACTGTGATATTTCTTCCCTTGACGACGGATTTTAGCAAGCTCCGGCGGTTTTTTGTATAAAGGCTGATAACCGGGCTTATAGGTACGACTGGCTTTGATTACAGGCTCAAAATAGCCTGTGTACTTCATACCTTCAGTGACGGGAATCCATGTAAAACGCTCAGTAAACAGGGCGGGATTGCTGTCAAGCTGTGGCAAAACCGCTTGCAATTCTTCTAAGGTTTGACGTAATTGCCCCCATGTAAGACTCAAACCGGCGCGATTAATGGCAAAAGCATTTTGATTTTTTACTTTGACATAATTCAAGCTCTTTTGCACAGTAGGCGCCATGGCTTGCCAAGACGGCAAATACTGATTGCTGGGCTTAAGATGCTGTAAAAATGTAGCTTGGCTTTCCATACTCACTTGGGGTGCTCCCAAAGGAAGTTTCATTTCTTTTTGACAACCGACAAGCAAAGCGCTGACACATGCCAAGACTATCAAGGCTTTGCTGGGACGAAATTTTTTTAACATAAGGCGTATAGTCTCCCTTGTACGCATATTTGAAGGAGCTGCACATGAAAGACTTTCCACAACCAAGTAGCTGGGTTGCCCACCGTGTTTCTTATGGTGAAACAGATTGTATGTCTGTCTTATATTATGCAGAATATTTACATTTATTTGAAAGGTCTCGTAGCGAATTTATCCGAAATCAAGGTATGAGTTACACAGAAGTAGAAGCAAGAGGCGTCTTTTTGCCTGTACGAGAGGCACAATGCCGCTACCGCGCACCCGCTCGCTATGACGACCTTGTCTATATTCATGTGGCTATTGCCTCATGGGGGCGCGCTTCCATGAAGTTTATATATGAATTGTGGAATGAAGACAAGACGAAGCTGCTTGCTGAAGGCATGACAGAACACGCCACCGTCAACGAACACGGCAAGCCCTGCCCTGTGCCTGTATGGCTTAAAGAGCTATGGCAAAAAGTATAACTTTTTTCACAAGCACAAAGATTTTTCCCTTGAAAGAATTTTTATTTTGTGAAATAATTGACAACACGGTTTAATGAAACCTTACAGCCTCAAAAATCTTACTCATTTCCTGCAGAAATACATTTTTTTGCGGGAAATATTTACTCGCAAACCTTATGAAGCTACTCTAAAATATATTTTAACGCCTTAACTTGCAGTATATTTTGTATACACCTCACCCTTTAAAAAGGACTGGCATATGCTAGAGAAAATATCTATCATTGTTCCTTGCTACAATGAAGAAGACTCTCTTCCTTTATTTTACAAGGCTTTTTTGCAACTGAGCAAAAGCATGGAACACACTGTGACTTTTGAACTGCTCTGTATCAATGACGGCTCGCAGGACAACACCCTTACCGTACTGCGAGCTTTGGAAGAAAAAGACGCGCGTATTAAATACATATCTTTTTCTCGAAATTTTGGTAAAGAAGCCGCCATCCTTGCAGGTCTTGAGCACGCCAGCGGAAACTATGCCATCATTTCCGATGCAGATTTACAAGACCCCTTGGAAATGATTGAAACCATGTACGACGCCATCAAAAACGAAGGCTATGACTGTGTGGCAGCAAAAAGAGTGTCGCGTCAAGGCGAACCGCCCCTGCGTTCCTTTTTATCCAATATGTTTTATGTGGTTATCAACAGGCTTGCCAGCGTAAAAATTATGAACGGCGCGCGAGATTTCAGACTTATGACAAGGCAAATGGTAGAAGCTATCTTGGAGCTAAAAGAATACAATCGTTTCTCCAAGGGGCTTTTCAGCTTTGTGGGCTTTCAAACCAAATGGCTTGAATACGAGCATATTAACAGAGTGGCAGGAAGCACAAGCTGGTCTTTGTGGAGCTTATTTAAATATTCCGCACAAGGTATTTTTGCCTTTTCCACAAGGCTTTTGCACCTTGCTTCACTCTTGGGCCTTATAGTGTGCTTCTTTTCCTTTCTCTTTATTGCAAAAACCATAGCGCAAACCCTCATTTGGGGCGAACCTGTGGCAGGTTATCCCACACTTATTTGCATTGTCACCTTTTTAGGGGGTATTCAACTTTTTTGTGTGGGTATTTCCAGCGAATATATTTCAAAAATCTATTCGGAAGTCAAAAGACGTCCCGTATATATTATTAAAAGCACCAATATCAAGAGAATGGACGGCTAAAAATGTCTCATAATTCAGCGCAAACTGAATTATGAGATAGCCTTACGACCTTTCTAACTTCACAAGTATATAGCTTGCATTTTGCCACACTATAGAACCCAGCTTTTCTAAAGCTTCTTTGTCTTGGAGGCGATGGCTCACAAGATAATGTGCTTTGCTTTGCATTGCCACATCCATATAGGCTGTGGGACTGCTCTTGAGCTGATTTTGCAAAGCGTACCAAAAGCGCAAGCCTTCCATATCCTTAGCGTAATAATATATTGAGCAATCTTTCCAATTATACACCATAGCACGTAAGGCTTTATAGCGTATGGCTCTGTCGCCCAAGGGGTCAAAGATAAGCGAGCCTTGCGGAGTGTATTTTTCCAAAGCGTCCAGCATTTGTGTGCGCGCAATATTTTCTGCATACGCCTCTTGGTAACGCTGTTCGTCGGCGCTGTTCCAATACCAAGACAAGGAATTTATCAATTTATGCGGTCTTCCGCCTAAGAATAAACTCAAGCTTAAGATGACAAAACAGCCCGTGAGTATATTACGAGCCTTGGGCGTATCGGGGATTTTTTTCCATAGGCAATGTAATCCCATAAAGGAAAGACAAATGGCAAAGAAAATCCAAAAACGCAACACGCGTACAAATTCAAATTCATAAGGACGACGCTGTAAAACGCGAGCCACTTCTTGGTCAACAAAATACAGCACAGCACAAAAAAGCGCCGCCGCTGTCCATATGGCAAAGAGCAAAGCCCTTTGTTTTTCCTCTTTATCGCCCCATGTGCGTAAAACCCAATAGCCAGCAATACCCACAGGAAATAAGGGCGGAAGGATATGGCGCAACAAAAAGTCTTTGAGCCCTGCCCAATACTCCGTAAACTCTACATTATAGCGCAAAACAAGGGTTTCGTGCATAAGGCTTACATCTTCCGGCGTGAGCGTTATGCCTGTGCGCAAAAACTTTATGACAAAGGGAGAAATCACCGCCAAAAAGCACAGACCGCAAAAGAATATCCAGAGCAGATGTTGTTTCATGGGGCTTTGTTGCGGACGATGCAAGGCAAAAGCCAGCCAAAAACCGAAAGCCGCAGGGATGGTGCTGATGGAATGTATATAGACCATAAGCCCTATACTCGCCATAAAATACGGCCAATAGCGCGGCGTATGCAAAATACGAAAAGCACAAATAATAAAAAAGGCGTAAAAGACTTCAAAGGTACTGCGCGGCAACCAATCCACATAGCCATTGCCCCAATACGTGCCCCACGGCATCCAATATGCTTGCGTCAAAACCATAGTAAAAAGTATACTTTGCCACGGTTTTTTCAGTAAAACCAAGCCCAATAAATAAAAAGCTATGGCGTGAAGGAAAAATTGCGGTCCTGTGAGCTGTAAATAAGCAAGCCCCAAATTTGTACCATCCGTCAAATACGGAATAAGCCACGTAGCCGCCGTCGCTCCCACTTCATAATATTCTGCCTCATCAAGAGCAGGGTCTTGTGCAAAAACATCAGGGTATTTCATGGCCGCTGCCAAGCTAGCATAATGTTGCACATCGCTAGAAAGGTCTGTGCCCTCAAAGGAAGCCCCTATACGACCATAATGAACCAAAATAGAAAGTAATAGCATCAAAAGCACAAAAATCACACTTACATTGTGCTTTTGCATGTGGGAACGGAAAGATAATGACAAAGTAAACCTCTGCAAAGAATACGAACAGGATAAGAAATCTTCTGTGTCTGTGAAAAAGCCTTTCCGCAGACATAGGCAACTGTTGGTAACAAAAAAACCGTACTCTGGCAAGTTTATTCCCCTTTTCCCTCCTGCTATAGCTTACCTAGAAAAACGATAAGTTATGCTTATCATCATAATAGATTTTAATCGTTTGCCACACTTTCCCTAAAAGGTATACAAAATACCAACAGAGGGAACAACGTCTACACGCACTCAACGCGAAAATGACGCCTCTTGCTTTTATATTTTATTAACCTCAATAAAAGGAGTACGCCATGACCTTTCTTTTCGCCAGCACAATCACCATTTTGTCCGCTTTAATTATCATGCTTGTAAGCTGCCTTTTATTTGAGAAATAATAATAAGACAAACTATGTTTTACACGCATGACACAATGCTGTGAGTGGATTTTCCTGCTCACAGCATTTTTTATTTTGCGCAGTTATCTTTCGTAGACTCCTTATATTTCTTACGTAACTTGTACTTTGACTTTTAAAGAGCATGACGTATAGTAAGGCATTAAAAATTTTTATTAAGGAGATAAATATGAAAAAGACCTTTAAAACCTTATTATTATGTTGTGTATGTATGTGTGCCTTATGTATGCCTGTAAAGCCCGCCAATGCCTATGATTATAGATATATTTGGAGCGAAGCCTTTACCAGCGAAGATGATAGTATAACATTTTATTTTATGTCGCCTCAATTTGTCTATTATTACGATGTAAACCGCTACCTCATTCCCTTTATTATTTTTAAAAATGAAAAAATCATTTACAGAGGCATAGCTGAAGCTCCCAAAGAGATGAATGAAAAAAATGTTCTCAAGTTTTTATGCGAAGAAGGCAAAGTGGATACCAGCCTTAAAGGCTCAAAAAGAGCGCAAGAACTTTGCGACCAAAGAACAACTATTGAAAGTTACAAAATTTCCGACATCATTGAAGAAGAATTGTATCCGCTGCACTTAGTACCCGAAGCCTTAGAAGCGCAAAACGAATATTTCACTTTTAGCATACAAATTGGCAATGAGTCAGGCAATCCTAACTCTTCTCATGATGTTAATCGTTTGAGAGTGAAAATTGCTCCCCACGCTCAAGATGTGCCCGCATGGGTCAAAGAAGTGCTTGGCGTGTTTTATGGCGGGCTTGGTTAATACTTTGACACATAAAAATAGAGGGAAACGTCTATGAAACGTAGAGTATTTTACTCTTTGATAAATTTTTTCTGTGTCTGCAGCGTGATGTTACATCTAGGCACAGAAACTTTTGCCAAAAGCAATCCCCCAACCCACCGTACTATACATTATGCTTGTATCAGCGACGCGTATAGTATTGATATAGCCCTCCAAGAGAAAGATACCAGTGAAGAAAGGCTTAATGAGCTTTTTTACAACCTGAATGCTCTTTTTTTAGCGGCGGGAGTTATAAAAAAACCTTTCAGCCCTGTGCAATTACACGCCTTTTACCATAGAGGACTAGGAAGTAGCGTAGACTTAGACACGGAAGTTCTTTACCCTTACATAGCGCTGGGTGCAGATTTTAACGCTGACCCCATTGACGAATTGTGCAATAATATACGAAGCACGACTATAAAAAGATTCCATCAGGGTTATGAGAATGATGTTAATGTGAAAGGCTATGACACTGTCATTGAATTTCCTTCGTATACTGCCCTATTAAAAAACACAAAAGGGGCTAGAATATACGAAAACACTAAGGAGCATGTTTCTCAATGGTTTTCTGGCTATCCTGTTGTTTTTATGGTTTTTGTTAACGAATCAGGCACATATGAAGTAGAAATAGAATACAGTAAACACTCTTCACAAACCTCAAAATCTCCCGTAAACGTCTACCTAGCTGACACCGTAAGCGTAGACAAAAAACATGTACAATTTTCTGCCAAAGTGCCGGGCACTGCCAAGCATTGGGAAACATATAAAAAGCTTACCCTTGGAAAATTGCACCTTGAGGCAGGAAAAAAATATTATATCATGCTGGCAGATGCTGAAATACAGAAAAACAAGAAGAAAAATGTTATGGCATTGCATATGCTCAGGCTGAAAATGAAATAGTGCTTGCTAGGTATTCTGGATTGCTTCGTCGCTACGCTCCTCGCAATGACTTTTGCTCTTATGCGAAGCAATCCAGAAAAATCAATTATTTTAGCTGTTAGTTTCTATTAAAAAGTATTCTTTTCGCCATGTGACGACACTATCTAAAAGGAAAACCATGTACGAACTCATACAACTGACAGAGCGCTGTTATTATATTGAATGTCCTTCAAAAATTGGGCTTGTCCGCCTCAACGAGCACGATGTCTGTCTTATTGACAGCGGCAACGATAAAGAAACAGGGCGTAAAATCCGCCGCATCCTAGACAATAATGCTTGGAATCTCAAAGCCATCTATAACACGCATTCCCACGCCGACCATATCGGCGGCAATAAGTATCTGCACGCGCAAACGCAATGCGCCCTGTACGCGCCTACCGTCAATGCCTTCTTCACGCGCCATCCCGACCTTGAGCCTTCCTTTCTCTTTGGTGCCTATCCTCCCAAGGACTTACACAATAAATTTCTTTTGGCGCAAGAAAGCCCCACACAAGATTTACAGCAAGAGCACTTACCGCAAGGTTTGAGCATACTGCCCTTGCCGGGGCATTGTTTTGATATGGTGGGTTATGCCAGTGACGACGGTGTTGTTTATTTGGCGGACTGTCTTTTGAGTCAAGGTATTTTAGACAAGTATCAAGTGAGCGTGCTCTACCATGTGGAACAATATTTAGCCACCTTAGAGCATGTCAAAACTATGCAAGCAAAGTTCTTTGTGCCTTCACACAGTGCGGTCACAGAAGACATTGCCCCCTTGGCGCAGTATAATATAGATAAAGTGCATGAAGTGGCAAGCGATGTATGCACCCTGTGC
>CAYJFR010000122.1:0-7335 GCA_964369335.1 uncultured Desulfovibrionaceae bacterium
AAAAATGGGATCACTTCGCGTCGCTTGAGAGGAGTACAACGACGAAGCAATCCCAAAATAAGGATATATGGTTAAAAGATGTTCTTAGCCTTGAGGCAGATTTTTGAGTTTAAGCATAAGATAGGCAAAGCCGCCCCAAACGCCGCCCAAAATAACGATCATCATAATAATGGCACTGGTAGACATGGAATACACTCCTTTTAATTGGCACTATAGCCATTGTCTGGAATTTCAGGGAAGGTTTTTCCGTCAAAATGCTTTTCTTTAACGCTGTTAGCCACTTTATCATTGAAGAGCCAGCATACGAAAAGGATAAGCGCAGCTTGTACCACAAATGTTCCCAAACTTGTGGCGGCAAGAGGATTCCACCATTCTTTGTCCCAACCGATGGACTGAATAGACCACCAAAGGAACATAATAAGCACGATGGAAGGTGCCACAAATTTGATGCACAATTCCCAAATAACACCGGCGCGTAAGCCGCTGTAGGGGGTGTTGAGGAATTCATCACGGATGCGCTTTGTACCGAACTTAACAAGAGCGAAGCAGGAGAATAAAGCACCAATAAGCATCATTTGTCCAAAAACCCAATCTTGGTTGGAGAAGAAGCTCATACTCCATGCGGAAGGTAAGCCCCAAATAAGCAAGATAAAGAACAACATGATGATAGATTTTTTCTTATCCATGCCAGAATCAACAAAAGGCAAGGAGCAAATCATAAAGTGGCAAATATTGGAAGAAATAGCCGCTACAAAGAGGCTGAAGAAGAAAAGAAGCGAAATAAAATATCCGCCAGGCATATTTTCAAAAAGTTGTGTCATGGCGATAAAGGTCAAGCCATTATTACCAGAACCTACGATTTGTAAGGCGCCTTCGATGCTGGGTGTTAAAGCAAAAATAGCAGGTATAACAGCCACACCAGCAATAAGAGAAGCAGAAGCGTCGCCAAAGCCTTGTACGGTGGAGGTCAGCGTAACGTCAGAATTACGCTGTGAAAACACCGCTAATGTGATGCATAGACCCCAACCCGGACCAGCAGACCACACCGCTTGTGTGAGACCTTCGAGCCAAATTTTATAATTGAGGAGCTCATGGAATTCAAAGTTAAATAAGTAGTTTAAGCCTACTTCTGCACCGGGCAATGTCACAGAACGCACTGCGGCAATGATAAGGCAGAGGAAGAGGGCAGGAATAAAGAATTTATTGGCTTTTTCAATGCCGCGCACACCTGTGTATGCCACAAAGCAGGAAACGGCAAGAGCGATAATAAAGAGAATAACCGTGATGTAGTTTCCATTGGTGACGCTGGCAAAAAGCTCTGTTTTGTCTGCGCCATAATAACCTTTACTGACGGAAAGGCCAAAATAGTACATAACCCATGCAATAACAGAGGAATAGTACGCTGCAACGCCTGCCATAGTAACCGCTACTACAGTACCAAGCCAGGTGTATTTTTTGCCGATAAAATCTCTAAACGCGCCGGGAGTACCGTGACGTGTGGCACGCCCCATAGTATGCTCACCGATCATGATGGGTACGCATACCAAAAACATCATAACAAGCCACGCGATAATAAAGGCGCCGCCGTCGTTGGCAGCAGCTACGCGAGGAAAGCGCCAAATATTACCTGTTCCTACAGAACCGGCAATAAGAGAAAAGGCCAAAGCTACTTGGGTAGAGTACCCTTTGCGTGTTGTGCTCATAGAACACTCCTCTTAGTTTTTGTATGAATAGGAAAAGGGGAGGTGTAGCTCCCCTTATACATATGATATAGCTTATTTAATAAGACCGGTGCTGGCGTTGAAGCTTTCAATAAGAGCATCAAGTTCGCTGACTTGATTAAAGCTTTGCTCCCAATAGGCTTCGTGGTCGTACCATTGACGGTTCAACTCTTCCACATCCTTACCTTGTTGTTCTACCCATGTGAAATACTTCAAGTTGTGTATGGCTTTCTTGTCGTAGTAAGAAAGCTCTTTGGTGTAGTCAAACTTGACGGATTGTAAGAGTTCTACATCACGCTCGGCATTGTTTGCAGTGTATGTACCGCGTTCTGCTTCCAATTCAGCAAGACGTGAGCCGTATAATTGGAAGGAGTCGGTTGCCATGCTGACAACGTAGTCGTCTTCTGTCAATTCGTTGTATTTAGCAAACTTAATAGCAGCAAGCATGTTGCCGATGCCAGAAATACCAAGGTAGTCAAGGCTGTCTATAAGTTCTTGCTTAACGCCTTCTTTGAGAAGGGCGGCTTTACCCACTTCTGTATTGAAAAGACGTAATAAGCGAACAGGCATTTCATCATCCACAGCAATGGCAAAATCTGTATTTTTGCAATCGTGAATCCATGGAATATGCTTATCGCCAATGCCTTCGATACGGTGCTCACCAAAGCCGTTTTGTAGCATGGTGGGGCATTGTAAAGCTTCGGCAGCAGCTATTTTCATATGTGGGAACTTGGTCTTCAGATAGTAGCCAGCGCCCAAAGTACCGCCAGAACCGGAAGAAGTGATAAAGCCTGCCATTTTGCCTTTTTCACCAAGATAGCTCTTAACAGCTTCTTCTACAGCATGACCTGTGACATTGTAGTGCCAAAGGGGGTTGCCAAGTTCGTCAAATTGGTTAAAGATTTGTAAGTCTTGACCAGAATTGCGTAATTCCCAGCACTTATCAAAAATTTCTTTAACATTGGATTCTGTGCCGTGGGTAGCAATAACTTCACCGGCAACGCTGTTGAGCCAGTCAAAGCGCTCTTTGCTCATACCTTCTGGTAAGATGGCAATGGCTTGGCAAGCAAGCAGAGCAGACATATAGGCACCGCCGCGGCAGTAGTTACCTGTGGAAGGCCATACAGCTTTGGTTTTTTGTGGATCAAATTGTCCAGTAATCAAGCCAGGGATGATGCAACCGTAGGTAGCGCCCACTTTATGTGCGCCTGTGGGGAACCATTTACCCACCATCATAA
This sequence comes from uncultured Desulfovibrionaceae bacterium, assembly GCA_964369335.1. Taxonomy (GTDB): domain Bacteria; phylum Desulfobacterota; class Desulfovibrionia; order Desulfovibrionales; family Desulfovibrionaceae; genus CAYJAD01. The sequence continues at coordinate 2,960 of CAYJFR010000122.1, forward strand.
TGATGTTGGCGCGCACGCCAGTAAGAGCAGGAGGCAGAACTATATGGTTAGGACCGTTAAATAAGCCACCCTTATCTTGCGGGGCGTTTTTCCATGTGATTCTGAAAAGGTTGGCAGGGTGAATGTCCCAAAGTCCAATATTTTTTAATTGTTCTTTAATGGAAGCAGGTACCTTTTCAGGGTCTTGCATCATGCTGAATGTGGGCAGAGCTATGCCTTTTTCACGGCAATACTCAATATTTTTTTTAAGCCCTTGTTCATTAATCGTTAAGTTAATCATAAAAACTCCTGTTTACGTGCTGGTGTTATTTAAAGTTGGCGAGTTCTTCTTCAAGCTTAGTAAGAAGTTGTGCGCTGCGCTTGCTCAATTTCTCTTTGTAGTAGGCACGCACAGGAAGTGCAGCTTTTTTAAAGGCTTCTAATTGCTCAGGGGTGAGCTCAATAACTTCTGTATGTTTGGCGAGCAAATCTTTTGCTTCTGCATTGGCTTTTGCTTGTAATTCGTACGCATAGCTATGCAATTCGTCTACGGTTTCTATAACGATTTTTTGCAAATCTTCGGGTAAGGAAGAAAGGAAACGATCGTTCATGAAGACGCCTTCAAGGTACATGATATGGTTAGACATAATGAGATATTTTTGCACTTCATACCATTTCATATCGCGTAGGGCGCTGAGAGGATTTTCTACACCGTCAACCATGTTCAGCTGTAAAGCGCTGTATACATCAGTATAGGCTACAGGAGTAGGGCTGGCTTGGTAGGCCTCGTAGTTTTTAATAATTAAAGGTGTATCCATGGTGCGGAAAGGCAAACCTTTAAAGTCTGCAGGTGTTTGGATTTTTTTGTCGCTGAGCCAGTCACTGGCACCCAAGGGCCAAAGGCTGAGCAAACGCAAGTTTTTTTCAGCATAAGCAGCGGTGAGGTCTTCTTTTACTACTTTGCTTTGTGCTAAAAAGTCGTAGGTTTTTTTTACATCGTTGGGCAAGAGGAAGTGTAAGGCAAACATTTGTCCTTCAGGAACAATGGTGGCCACGTTACCGGGGCTTACAATGGCCATTTGTATGGAACCTGTAAGTAAGTGTTCCACAAGGTCAACACCTACGCCTAATTGACCTACTTGGAAAATTTCGCAGGTAATTCTTCCTTGGCTTTTTTCTGTTACACGACGTGCAAATTCTTTGGCGTATAAATCTGGCACTGTGTCAGCATATTCTTCGTGTGTGATTTTAAAGGTGTAGGTGTCCTCAGCTTTAGCTATAGGTGCTACACTTAAAGCCAGACCTAAAAAGGCCAAAAGAGCATACAATTTTTTCATACATTTTCCTCAAGGTTAAACGTTATACGACTATTTCACTAAACTTCCTAAGAAAAGCGATATTTCTGGGAAGGCTGAAATCAAGAAACAGGCAAAGAGCAACATGGCAATATACGGCCCTTCATTGCGTATGACTTCAAGATAGGGCTTATTAAATATGGCACAACACGTAAATATACTGGTACCAAAGGGGGGTGTGCCAGAGCCTATGGCTACTTGTAAAGTGATAAGCACGCCAAGGTGCACAAGGTCAATGCCGGCATTTTGAGCAATGGGGGCAAAAATAGGCGTAAGGATAAGAATAACGACCACAGCTTCCACGAACATACAGCCAATGAAGAAGACAATATTTACTGTAAGCAAAATCAAAAAGACTGAGGCAGATTCTCCCAATAAGCCTTGGGTGAGCACTTGCGGGATGCGTGCGTAGGAAATAACCCAAGAAAAACCTTGTCCTACAGCTACTAAGATAAAGACTACAGCAGTAAGACAGCCTGTAGAAAGGGCGATTTTATACAGGTCTCGCACTTTAACGGATTTATAAATGAACATTTCAATGATAGCGGCATACAAAACGCTCATGGCTGCGGCTTCGGTGGGGCTGAATAAACCGGAATAAATACCGCCCATGATGATAAGCGGAAAGCCAAAGGGTAATAAACACCGTTTTGTGGCTAACATACGTTGTTCACGCGTAGCTTTAGGTAAATGTCCAATATTGTGTTTTTTTGCGTAGTAATAGTTGTAAGCAGAAAAAAGAATAAGAATTACGATGGCGGGGCCAATACCAGCAATGAACAATTCTCCAATGGAGGCGCCGCTGGCAACACCGTATACAATCATACCAAGGCTTGGAGGAATAAGATAGGCAAGGTTACTGGAGTTGATAATAAGCGCCATGGCTTCACTGCTGCTATAGCCGCGGTCAAGGAGCTTGTTATATACGGGAGTGCCTACAGCCACAACGGTGGCTTGTGTAGAACCAGAAACAGCGCCAAACAGTGCGCAAGTTATGGAAGTTGTAGAAGCAAGGCCACCGCGTCTATGTCCTACAAGGCTTTCTACAAAATCTAAAATACGTGAAGAGGTTTGTCCCATACTCATAATGTCGGCGGCAAGAATAAACATGGGAATAGCCATAAGCACGGGGGACTGTACGCCAAGAATCATTTGTTGCACAGCAATAAAAGGTTGCACCATAGGAGCAGAAACAAGTAAATGTATCAAGGTGGAAAGTAAAATAGTCATCATCATGGGAAAGCCCATGAGTAAAAGTACGAGCATGACGCCAAATAAAATAAGCATTATTCTTTGCCCTCCGGTATTTCTGTGCCCACATATAGCTCAGGTTCTTTAATATTTAAGATAATGTTCATCAGATATTGCATGGCACCAAGACCAAAACCAATGGGAACTACCACAGCTCGAATCCAGTCGGGCATTTCTAGGGCAGAGGTGACCTTACCAAGCATTTTGGTATACTCAATATAATCAATGGCGATATAGCAGACATAAATGTAGGTGAGCATAGTTACAAAAGATATGAATATCATAAGTCTTTTTTGCACTTTAAGAGAAAAAGTATCAAAAATAGCCGTCATTCTGATGTGGCGTCCTTTGCGCGCTGCATAACCAATACCTGTAAAGGTAACTAGAATAAGTAAGGAGCCACCCACTTCGTCAGCAGCGGCAATACTTATGTTTAAAAATTTACGTGAAAGAACGTTACAAATAAGTAGCATCGTCATGAGTAAAACACCACTTGCCAAAATCCATTCAGTAACTTTCGTTATGACGTCGTCAATTTTTTTGATAAAGTTCATACTTTTTTCTCTGTAAAAAGGTGTGTACACGGGAAATATACTTAATATATGCGTTCTCTATCTAGCAATAAGTATGCCAGAATAATTTGTTTTTTTGTGTAGTAATATTAGTATGTTGAGCTTGTGCTCTTTGTAACGAAATTCTTAAAATTAGAATAGTTCTTATTTTAAGAATTATTCTGATTACAGAAAAAAAGCTGTATTTTTTATGACAAATATGTAGAAAAGAAATACAAATAGGAAGATATATTGCCTTTATCCAATATTCAAAAGGCGTAGTCTATGGGCAGATAGTACTTTTTGTAAAAGATATCTTATCCAAAAGGGCAAATAAGCCCTATGTATATAGACAATAATGTGTATTAGGATATGTGTAAAGTATGAAAAACATATGTGATACATTCACTATGCTTTTTTAACAGTCTGTTATGTGCATTTCTTGTAGCTTACGATAGAGTGTGGCAAGGCTGATACCAAGCTTTTTGGCGGCTTGTTTTTTCCCTTGGGTATTTTCTCCAAAAACGTGTAAAGCGTGCTCTATGGCGTGACGCTCTAACTCTTTGAGAGGGATAATTTGTTCAGAATCGCAATGGCTCAAAGAGGTATTTTTGTGAGAACTTCTTTCTTCTAAAAAATGTTCTGAAAGAAAGGACTCTATAATCTTTCCGTTGGAATCTGCCATGTTTATAAGATACTCTATGGCATTTTCTAGTTCGCGCACATTGCCTGGCCAAGAGTGTTTTCTTATTTTGAGAATTATGTTTTGTGGTAAGGTGATACTTTCTTTTCCAAAGAGACTACAATATTTTTTTACAAAGTGGGTGGTGAGCAGGTCAATATCTTCTTTTCGTTCGCGCAAAGGAGCAATGGTGAGGGGGACAACATTGAGGCGAAAGAAGAGGTCTTGGCGAAACATATTGGCTGCCATAAGTTCGTGCAAATTATCATTGGTGGCGGCAATAACACGAATATCAACGGCTATGGACTGCGTGGCGCCAAGGCGTGTTATGGTGCGTTCTTGCAGCACGCGTAAGAGTTTCACTTGTAAATAAAGGGGCATGGAGGATATTTCATCCAAAAAGATAACGCCGCCTTCTGCCATTTCAAATGTTCCGATTTTTCCCGCACGCAAAGCGCCGGTGAATGCACCGCCCACATAGCCAAAAAGCTCGCTTTCCAAAAGTAATTCAGGAATAGCGCCGCAATTTATGGCCACAAAAGGCGCGTGGGCTCTGTC
>CAYJFR010000123.1:0-7304 GCA_964369335.1 uncultured Desulfovibrionaceae bacterium
CCCCATGGCATCCACAGCAATGATGGGGCATACGTCCATTAATTCTGGTCGTCAGCAGAAGTAGAAATTACCTTGCGTCCTTTGTACGTACCGCAGCTTGCGCACACAGAATGAGGCAAGGTGGGTTCGCCACAGTTGCAGTAGATAACTGTAGGCACAGCCACGCGGTCGTGAGAACGACGCATACCTTTTCTGGAACGGGACTTTTTGTTTTGTTGAACTGCCATTGTCTTCTCCTTAAAAAAATCGAAACTTATTTCGATTTGGTAATTTTCAATGTACGTAAAGCCGCAAGTCGTGGATCTCCCTCGTCTTGGGTGCACGCACAGGAATTTTCGTTTAAATTGATACCACAGGTGGGGCACAATCCTTGACAATTTTCTTTGCATACGGGGCGCATGGGTAAGGAGAGCATAAACTCTTCCCAGCAAAGCAAAGCTACATCAAGCTTTGGGGCACTATTTTCTACAATAATGCGTGTTTCGCTGTCCATAAGCGCGTTGGCAAAGTCATCATTATTTTCGTCTTCTTCGTTGTCGAAAGGGATGGACTCGCCGGGTATGGCTTCAAAAGTATCAATTTCATGGTCAATGATGGTAGGCGCATCTTCGGCGCACAAGTCGCAATTTTGCACAACATGACCTGTCAATTTGCCACGAACAAGACATCCGCCTTGTACCGGCAATAAAGTAATTTCTGCACGAATAGGTGTAACTATTTGGCATTCCACATGAAATTCTTTCATTGGTTCGTTCCATATGGCAGGGTCCTCCACAATCATGTGGCGGCCTGTAGACGGAATATCATGGACGGATGCGAATAATGTAACCATAAAGTAACCTCGTGAACTGTGCCTTTTACATGGCAAGGTACTGCCCTGTCAAGATATTGCGCAGGGATTTTTTTACTATTTTATCCTTGGCACTTTTGCACGTCCTGTGAGGGCATTACAACAAAAGCGTCAAAGAGTAAAGAAATTCTTATGCGAGAGCTTAGCATAATTCATTATGCAGAGCTTTTTATGCTGTAAAGAGTAATGCCCCCGCCATACAGACAAAAACGCCCGCGGCGGCGCGGTTCATATATATTTGATACTGTGGGGAAGCGTTAAACCAGCGTGCTAATTGTCCGCCTAATAAAGCTATGGTTACAAAGACCACCGAAGCCGAGAGAATAAAGAGCCCGCCAAGAATACCCATTTGTATAGGTAAAGAGCCGTGGGCAGGGCTGGCAAATTGCGGTAAGAGTGCTAAGAAAAAGAGCGTTACCTTGGGGTTGGTGATATTCATAATGATACCACGCTTATATAAAGCTCCAAGACCTTTAAAGCTTTGCCCTTGTAAGTTAGCCTCACTAGAGCCACTGCGCACTGTAAGCCATGCTAAATAGACCAGATAGGCGGCGCCGATAATTTTTAAGGCTAAAAAAGCCATGGGGGAAGTTTGAAAAATAACTGCTACGCCTAATGCCACGGCACAAGTATGCCCAATAATGCCAGTCATAAGACCAAGAGTGGTGGCAATACCAGCACGCGCGCCGTAAAGAGCCGATTGAGTAAGCACAAAAATATTGTCGGGGCCGGGAGCTATGGCAAGCATGACGGCGGCAAAACAAAATGTGGTGGCAACTTCCCAGGGAATCATGGACTACTCCTTATGTCTTGGCTACAAAGCAAGGGCTTGCAGTGCGGCAATTTTTTGTGCTTTGGGTAATTTTTTAATATGCGCTTCCCATTGCGAGGCTTGGCTACGATGCTCGCTTTTGGCAAAAGCACAAAGGGTTACAGGGCGGCGGGCTTTGGTGTATTTTGCCCCCCCTGCTTTTTCACCATTATGCTCTTTGAGACGTCTTTCTATATCGGTAGTAATACCGCAATAGAGAGAATTGTCTGCACAGCGCATAAGATAGACATACCAAACTTGCATGAGGGTTTATGGCTTGGCTAAATTCTTTTGTCAATAGCAGTCTAGAAGCTATCTCCTATGTCTTTTAAGGAGTAATCACAGGGACTTTTATATGTTATAACGTATCTCATTACAAAATCATTAGAAGGCATTTCATAGTTTTTACAATCTTGCTTTCTGTGAAAAATTGGCATATTACCTACCGAAACAAAATTTTAAGAATCCATATACTTTAACAAAAATCTAAATATGCAACTTTTTTTTACTTCATATTTTTTGCCTTTTTGGCAATCACTGTGTATTCAGCGTCCCAAATTTTCACAATTAGCCCAAGGTTTGCTGGCCATATGCGCTTGTATGCTGGTAGCATATGCGCTTCTTTTTACAGTTAATGCCACGCTTGATTTGCAAAAGTACAAAGATAATGTGCTCAAGGCCTATGACAAAGGCTATTTTGCGACTAATTATCCTGAAGCTACCATCATTATAAAGCCTTCACGTGTGGATATGTGGACAGAATGTGGTGGCATTGGCATGGCCATGCATCAGTATGAAAGTATAGATGATCTTTTTTTAACTAAAAGATACGGAAATTGCGAAGCTTTGAGCGTCGCTGCCGCTCAAGGCTTTACTCAGGCGCCAGAAGTAAAGTACTATAGATATATTCATGGTTATTCTATGGTCGTGCGCACTGTATATACATTCTTTTCCATGCAAAGTGCGCGAACTATCATAACAGTCATAAGCTGTACTTTACTCTTACTGTTGGGCTTAGCTTTACGTGCCAAGGTAAATGCAGCCGTTGGAGCAATAGTTTTAGGAAGCTTTTTATTGCTCAATTCTCCTAGTATGTATGTTCTTGCTACCCATGCCACACAGTTTTGGTTAGTATTACTGGCTTCTATTATGGCTATTTTTTTACAAAATGGCTCGCGATTCTTTATTTTAATGGCTTGTGTAGGGACTTTAGACGCTTTTTTTTCCATATTAAGTATGGGGTCTTTAAGCCTTTCCATGCCCTTATTGTGCTTTTTATTGGTAAAATGGAAACACCTAAGTGCAGAAGCTAGTACTGAGCAAGTCTTTTCAGTGCTGGCGCAGGCTTTTTGGGGATGTGTGGCTTGGGCTGTGGGCTTTCTTGTACCGTGGTTATTCAAATGGGGCATTATTATTTATGTATATAATACAGCCATAGCAGAAATTTTTGGCTCCACATTAGACAGTTATAGCGCCAGCGGCGTGGGGATGATTTTACTTGCCCTTAGTAAAAATTTACTGGCAACGCATCTTGGTGTGTGGATTCCGCTGTTTGCTCTTTTGTGGTGGATACGTCAAAAGGAAAAAAGAGTCTTGCCCAAAGGTTTATGGATAGTTCTTTTTCCCGCTCTTATTCCTGTTATCTGGTGTTGCTTATTGCCTGGACAGTCAGGGGTAAGCCATAGTACTTTTGTAAATCTTATCTTTTGGCCTATTTTCTGCTGTATAAATTTTTACCTTTTTACGCCAAGTAAAAATGCTCGTTGTAAAGATCTTTTACCTGTGCATTTGCGTAATCTATAGTTTTTTATCACTGGTATTCGTTACACTTGAGAGGATATTATATGTCTAGGAAAATTGAAGGGATTTCTGTTGTTATTCCTGCCCTTAATGAGCAAAATGCCATTACACAAACCATTGAAAACTGTGCTGAAGTTCTAAAAAACTGGAAAAATATACCTTTTGAAATTGTAGTAGTGGATGATGGATCTAAAGACCAAACGGCAGAATTGGCCGAAAAAGCTCATGCAAAAGTTGTTAGGCATCCTGCCAATGCGGGCTATGGCAGATCTTTGAAAGATGGTATTAGCGCGGCCTCATACGATACTATCATTATCACTGATGCTGACGGAACATATCCCATTCAAGACATTCCTAAACTTCTTGATAAATACGAAGAAGGTTTTGATATGGTAGTAGGGGCTCGTAAGGGGAAATTTTATCGCCAATCTGCGTACAAATCACTGCTGCGCAAATTTTTAAAAGGCATTGTGGAATGGGCAACAGATAAACCCATTGAAGATATTAATTCTGGCTTTCGTGTGTTTTCAAGACAAAAGGCTTTAGAATTTGAGACACATCTTTGTGAAACCTTTAGTTTCACAACCTCCATCACCCTTGCCTATATGATGAACAATTTATTTGTAGCTTATGTACCTACGGATTACTATGAAAGAATAGGAACAAGCCATGTGCGTCTGTTTAAAAACTCTTTGCAAACAGTGACGTATATTTTAAAACAAATCCTTTATTTCAACCCGCTAAAAATATTTTTCCTTTTCAGTGGGCTTTGGTTTGTCTTTGCGTGTTTGTGCTTTATTTTTAGGCTTATTACAGGTCTTAAAGCTGGTTACTACATGGGAATAATGAGTATCTGGGGCTGTTTTTTGATTTTAGGCTTAGGGCTTTTGGCAGAGCAAATACGCCAGCTTATCATCAGCGTAAATAGAAATAAAAAATAATAATATTTTTTAGAGTGCATTTTATAATTCAGTTTGCGCTGAATTATGTCGTATCACGGCACCCTATTGTCTGATGATAGAAGTTTTTTAGAATACGTTGTCGCGTGCCAATGAGGCAATTTCTGGTTTGCGTTTTTGTGCCAAGCCAGCAAATGATTTTTACCCTGAGAGAGATTAAATCCATGAGCATATTTATAAAATATTTTATTAAAAGCATCATGGGCTTAGGCGTGGACTATATAGCCGTTCTTATTGCTCTTGCATGTGGCATACCCTACCAAGGCGCACTTTTTTTAGGACTTTGCCTTGGGGGAATAGTGGGCTTTTTATTGCTTACATACTGGGTTTTCCCTGCCCAAAAGAGTGCTTTTGCTGGTATGCGTATTCTTTCGTATTTACTTGGGCTAGGTCTTATTTATATAGTACGAACAGGCTTTATGTATATGTGGTATAGGGCTAATATATATCCTGAATGGGAATATGTCGCCTTATTTTGCGCTTTTGGCTGCTCCTTTCTTACAAATTTCGCCTTTCAAAGGTTTTTCTACGTAAGGTATTAAAATCTATATTGTCATTGTGAGGCGATTTTTGGTTATATATTTTCACTCCCATTATTGTATATAAGTAATAATGGGAGTGAAAATTTTTTATGCAAAATCGGGATCTAATGCCGCTCTGCCATTGCCGAGCATTATATAAATATAATGTAATCCGCGTTCATCAATGGGAATGATGGGGAAAGAGGCTCCGCAATTATCGCAACGCACCATAGCTGGTTGCGTAGGGGCTGCAAGAGAAACGTGACGCTGGCACTCAGGGCAAGGATAGAAGAAAAGCACTTCCATGCCTTCCGGAGATACTGGCTGCGTAGGCTTAACATTTTTCATGACAAGGCTCCATAAGGACAGTACCGCTCATGCTGGCGGGAATATCCTTGTTCCAAAGTTTTATGAGCGTAGGGGCTACGTCGGCGAGTTTGCCGTGACGCAGACACACAGGGCTCTTTCTTTCTGTTGCCTCAAAAAGAATACAAGGCACAGGATTGGTTGTGTGAGAAGTTTGCGGATGCCCCTCATTGTCAAGCATGGTTTCGCAATTTCCGTGATCCGCAATGACAAGCATACGTCCTTGGATATGACGTATGGCTTGTATAAATTGTCCAAGGCAGTCATCTACCACTTGGCAGGCTTGCATGGTGGCTTCTATTTTGCCTGAATGTCCTACCATATCGCCGTTGGCAAGATTGCACACCACAAGAGTGTATTTTTCGCTTTTTAAAGCTTCAATACAGCGTGTGGTTACTTCTTGGCAGCTCATGGCTGGGGCAAGGTCGTAGGTTGCCACATCTCTGGGTGAAGGTACAAGAATACGTTCTTCTCCAGAAAAAGGCGTTTCGCGACCGCCATTGAAAAAATATGTTACATGGGCGTATTTTTCTGTTTCCGCAATGCGTAATTGTTGGCAACCCCAAGAGTCTACCACCTCGCCTAAGCCTTGTGTGAGGTTTTCCTTGGGAAAAGCCACAGGTAAGGTGAAAGTAGAATCGTAGCTTGTCATGGTGACTATGCCCGTAAAAGCAGGCACGACACCGCGATCAAAGTTGTCAAAGGAGGGTAAGGTGAGGGCTTGCACCAATTCGCGCATACGGTCAGCGCGGAAATTCCATAAAAAGAGGCCGTCGCCGTTTTGCCATGTGCCCTCTTGCACCAAAAGCGTGGGAGGGATAAATTCGTCAAAAATATTTTGTTCATAGCAGGCTTGCATAATGCCGCGTGCTGTTTTTTCGTCAAGTTCTTTGTGGGCGCTTTGTCCGTGTACAAGCATATTCCATGCTTGCCCTACGCGCTCCCAGCGTGTGTCTCTATCCATAGAGTAAAAGCGACCGCATACAGAAGCAATATGTGCTTTGCCTGCATAAGGGGCAAGGAATTCTTCTAAAATGCGCAGATATTCCACGCCGCCTTGTTGTGCTGTATCGCGCCCGTCCATAAAACAATGGATAAAGACCTCAAGCCCTGCGTCTACAGCCGCGCTGACGAGGGTTTGCATATGCTTGTAATGGCTATGCACACCGCCATCGGAAAGCAAGCCAGCCAAATGAAGACGTTTGCTCCCTTCCTGACACTTTTGTATAAGGTCAGTGAAGGCGGCGTTGGTGGCTAAGAGTCCGCTTTCCATGGCAAGGTCAATGCGTGTCATGTCTTGATACACCACAGAGCCAGCACCTATATTAAGGTGACCCACTTCAGAATTGCCAATATAGCCTTGGGGCAAACCTACTGCGCGACCGGAAGCCTCCAGTTGACAATGGGGAGCTGTGGCATAAAGCATATCCATGTGTGGCGTCTTTGCTAAAAAGGGGGCGTTGCCGTCTCCAGCGGGGGCTATACCCCAACCGTCCAAAATGAGCAAAAGCGTGGGTGTGAGTGTATGTTGTGACATAAGTCCTAGTTTCCTTCTTGTTCTGAAGTTGTAGGGGCGTCTGTGGGCGCTGCTTTGGGAAGCTCTTCCCATAATTTTTCTATTTTATACAAGTCACGTACAGGGCCTTGGAATACATTGACAATGATATCATTGCAGTCAATGAGAATCCATTGTCCCGTTTGTTTGCCTTCTGTGCGTAGCCATTCAAAATTTTCTTTTTTGCAAAAAACTACGACGCCTTCGGCAAGGCTTTGGGCGTGGCGCATGGAAGATGCTGTCACCACAATCATAGCTTCAGCAAAGCTGTTTTGATGTGTTAAATTCAAAGATACAATATCTTGTCCCTTATGGTCTGCCAAAAAATCCATAAGGATTTGCACTTTTTCCGCGGTGGGAATGGTGGAGTATTTTTTTTTCATATGTCATCCTCTGTAATATTCACAGCCTGTAGCTTAAAGGTTGGGCAATGTAAATAGAT
>CAYJFR010000124.1:0-7271 GCA_964369335.1 uncultured Desulfovibrionaceae bacterium
CATAGTTGCTGATACGGAAATCGCGGAAACGACCAAGGCCTGTGCGTGGATCCATGATATAGTTGAGCAGAATCCAGTTATTAGGATGTAAAATCTCATCCATGGTCAAATCTGCTGCGTCAGATTTATCTACAGCAATCATCATATCATCAGAAATGTTGACAAAGCGTTCCTTTCCGCCGAAGTGCTCATACACAACACGAGCGGCAGAAGGGGCTTTTGCATTGATGATATGGTTGGCCGCAGGCGTAGCGTTACGCATAGTTTCGGAAAGGTGGTGGTCAAAGCATGTATGCACATACGGACTGTAAGGCAAGTTTGTGGTTATGTCCGAGCTGCTCAGTTCAATGCGACCATCTTGCACATCTTTAGGGTGAACAAAGAGGATGTCACCAACGAGCCCAATTTGCTTGAGCAATACAGCGCAAACAAGGCCGTCAAAGTCACTTCGTGTTACTAAACGATATTGAGATGTCATATATGTCTCCAGAATAAGCAGTTTATTAAATTGTTTTATACGACATTGAAGAACGTACTTGAGCTTGCATGTCCTCACTATTTATATCTTTATACAGATAGTTGTCAAGATTGGCAAAGCGTTTTCTAGAAAATTTTTACTTTTTCTCTAAACTTTGCTTTCTAAATAAGTCTGGCTTGTTATATTAATTATTACTTGGCATTGCATGCAAGCTCGGGTATAGGAGGCGTATCAGGCTGTTGAAAAAATGCAATCTACTTTGTCAGACTTGTTTTTTGCGTTGCTCTCGATTTATGTAAGGTTCGCAAGCTTACCTAACATAAACGCACTTTGTGCGCCCGTTGGGTCGGTCTCCAGTCGAGTACCAGAAGAGTACACTCCTTCCGCAAAAAACTTCGTCTTCCTCGTATCTTACATTTTTTGAACAGCCTGTAAGAAAGTGATGAAAAAGACGTATTTTTATAATTTTTTTAAATAGGCTATTGTATTATTCAATAAATTATCGCGTAATTATGCAATAGTTTTTAACCATAAGATAGCGAAGAAAAAAATGCAATACGATGTTATCATACTAGGCGCAGGTGCGGCGGGGCTTTTATGTGCGCTGACAGCGGCTCAAAGAAAGCGCAAGGTGCTTTTACTTGACCATAACTCTTGTGCGGGGCGAAAAATTGCTGTGAGTGGGGGAGGGAAAGCCAACTTTACCAATAGGCATATGCACAGTGATTTTTATTTTGGCGCTGACGCCAGCTTTACTGAGCCGGCTTTAGAAGCTTTTACGCCACAGCATGTACTGGAACTGTACGTGCAAAATGCCTTGCCTTGGGAAGAAAGAGCTCACGGGCAGCTTTTTGGTTTAAGCTCTGCGCAAAATTTTGTGGAGCTTCTTGTGGAAAAATGCCGCCGTGCAGGGTGTGATTTTCTTTTTGAGCACACTTTTTCCTCTGTACAATATGAGGATGAGCAATTTTGTGTCACTTGTCACAGCACACAAGAAGAGGGGCACAGTAAAAAAGTATATGGGCAAAGCTTAGTGCTTGCGCTAGGTTCTCCTGCATGGGCGCAAATAGGCGCTACACAAGACGGCATAGTGCTTGCGGCGCAGTGGGGGCATACAGCGTGTCCTTTTATTCCTGTACTGACTTCCTTACATATGCCTCATGATTGGGCGCTTGGGCAGTTGAGCGGCATAAGCCTTCCTGTGACTGTAAAAGTACAGCGTGCGGATACGGGGCAAATGTATAGCCATACAGAAGCCTTGCTCTTTACGCACACAGGTATAAGCGGCCCTGCGGTGTTGCAAGCGTCCTGTCATTGGCAAGAGGGGCAAGCCATAAGCATTGATTTTTTACCACATCTACATTTGGAAGAATTGCTTGATGCGCCAGAATGCGGCAAGCTGTTTGCGCGTACTCTTTTAACGCGCCATATGCCACAGCGTTTGGTGGATAAATTGCTTCCTGAGCAGTGGGCGCGTAGAAAAATTGCTGAATTGCCACGCAAAGCGCGTACAAGCTTACATGACGCTGTGCATAATTTTTCTGTTGTTCCGCAAAAACGCGGCGCTATGCATAAGGCTGAGGCGGCTAAAGGCGGTATTCTTACAGAAGATGTCAACGCGTGGAGTATGGAAAGTTTATTGCAAGAACGCCTTTTTATTGTGGGAGAATTGCTTGATATCACAGGGCAGTTAGGCGGATATAATCTACATTGGGCTTTTGCCAGTGGGCATTTGGCTGGCTTGCATGTGTAAAATCTGTCGAAAAAGTATTTCTTACTATTTTAATATGTTTTAGGTAAAAGCTGTATTTCTGACGCTTTATATTCTTTTTATGTTCCTTGACAAAACTTTTTTCTCTGTGTAATTAGCGAAGATTATGCAAAATTTTCTTACAAAATTATGTTACGCAGTTATGGTGTGCTTGATGCTTTTGAGCCTAGGCTGCGCTAATACATCCACAACGGCCATGGTTCTCCCAGTGCCTGCAGCTGTAGACGGGGCAGAAAAAAACAGTAAAACAACAGAGCTGAAAGAAGTTTCAGAATCTGGCAAAGACGCTAAGGAAGAAGACGCCAAGGAAGAAAGCGCTAAGGACAGCAAAGATAGTGAGAGCGCTGAGGGCGCAAGTAAAACCATAGGCGAAGAAAAGAAAGCCATCATTATTCCCAAAGCTCAAAGCATGCTGGGGGTTATGTATAGATATGGTGGAAATACGCCTAAAGGTTTTGACTGCTCTGGCTTTGTGCAATGGGTGTATAAACATATGGATATAAAATTGCCTCGCTCTGCTAAAGACCAAGCTCGAGCCGGCGTTGCTGTGAAAAGTAAAAAAGATTTACAAGTGGGAGATATTGTCACCTTCCGTAGAAAGCATGTCTATCACACAGGTATTTACTTGGGAGAAGGGAAGTTTATCCACAGCCCACGCACCAATAAAGATATACGTATAAGCGATATGGGTGTTTCCTACTTTAGCAAATACTATACAGGAACACGCCGTGTAGCAGAGCTTGGACCAGAAGAAATAAAGGCGGCAGAAGACCTTTTAAAGACACATAAAGAAAAATTGCTTGCTAGCAGAAGCAAAAGATAATCTTTCATAAAAATTATATATAAAAAAAGCGTTTTTCACGAGGGTGAGAAACGCTTTTTTTGTGTAGTTTGAAAACCATAAAAAAGCCCCATTACAGAGTAAATAGGGCTGTGAGAATTCTTTCAAGCTCTTTGCTTCTAGTCATCAAACTCATAAGTGAAGTCATCATCAAATTCAACATAGAAAAATCTTTCAAGGCTGATATTGTTGCCCTTAGGTTTTCTCTGTCCCATAGCCTCAAAAGCACCCGACCCTACATAACGGTCTATATCGTCCTCATTGTTCTCATCCCCAGACCAATAGTATTCTCCATCATCACTTTTTGCAAAGAGATACACCACAGCATTATTAGTATCAAAGTTGACGGTTCTGGAGCTACGCGCATTAACATCCCACCAACCATGGGTTAACCAACCATGGGTTGCATGTTTGTAGTGCATGGCGACATATATTCTGTGTGAGGAATTGTTTTGGAAGGTTATAGGCTGTTTTGCAAGGGCTTCGTAAGGTATGGAAACTAGTATCATCAAAATCAACAGGAAAACTGCTAAACGGTTCTTCATAAACACTCCTGAGTAGTAAAGCTACACGTTAAAAATAATAACCTCTACAACACGTTAACAAATAAGTTGCTCTTAATCTGCATTAGCATCGAAATTCTATTTATGCAAGAACTTTAACTAGTTAAAAAAATATTAACAATAAAAAATTACATACAAAAAAAGCGTCTCACACTTATGCAAGACGCTTTTTATATTATAAGCCCCTAAGGCTTACCATTTTCTTTCTTGGTCATTACCAATAACGCCACCAGCCACAGCACCAATACCAGCACCAGCTAAAGCGCCCCATCCCGCAGCTCCGCCAGAAATAGCGGCAATACCAAGCCCAGCAGCCGCACCTAAAGCAGCACCGCTCAAGCTTCCTTGTGTGGTTTTGGACATATTGGTGCAGCCTGCACCGCTACCTAAAGCCAATACTAATACGCCAATAATTGCGAGTTTTTTCATAGACTACCTCGTAGTAAGCTTGGGTTGCATGATTTCTTTCCAAAGTACCTTAAATACCGGCTCATCTTGAGCGTCAGTATGACTTGTAAACCATGCGTCAAGTTCGTTGACAATGTCGTTTCTTGTGCTGTGTTTAAAAGCGCGTATCCAATTTCTGGCAAAGGGCGTCAATGTCTGCATAAGACTGGCTTCGTCCGTGGGCTTTCCGGCTTTTTTTGCCATATGCTCCACCACGCTGTACTCCATACTAATGGCACACTCTACACCGTACAAAAGCGCTTTTTTATTCTCTTCAGAAGAAGACAACCACACCGCACCTGTCAATTGGTTGAGTGGATTTTCTTGGGCTTGAGACCACGTTGCACTACACATGACCATGAGGGCAAAAATGCAACATACGAGCAATTTTTTCATAGCGAATCTCCTAGTATTTTGGTGAAGTATCAACCATGTCTTCATCTAGTGTCAAGACGCTTTAGAGAGAAAAATCGCTCTTTTTTGTAAACGCAAACGCAAAGCATTGCCCACCACTGTCAAAGAACTCATACTCATACTGGCGGCGGCAAGCATGGGACTTAACAATAAACCAAAGCTTGAGAAAAGCCCTGCCGCCACAGGTATCAATATAATATTATAGGCAAAAGCCCAAAAAAGATTCTGCTTTATGGTGCGCATAACCGCCTTGCTCAAGTATAAGGCATCCACCACTTGCGCCACATCGCTTTGCATAAGCACAACATCTGCTGATTTTATAGCAATATCTGTACCAGCACCAATGGCAACACCCACATGCGCGCGGGCAAGAGCGGGGGCGTCGTTGATACCGTCTCCCACCATAACAACTTTATGCCCAGCGTTTTCAAGTTTGCTCACATGCTCTTCTTTTTCTTGTGGCAACACTTCCGCCACTATGGTTTCTATATCCACCATATGCTGTACGGCCTTGGCTGTTTGGGCATTGTCACCCGTAATCATTTGTACGTTGAGATTTAAGGATTTAAGACTCTGCACGGCAGTCTTAGAGCTTTTTTTCATGGTGTCTGCCACAGCAATAAGACCAATAAGCTCTTGCTCTTGAGCAAAATACAAGACGGTTTTTCCTTGACGCGCCAATTCTTTTTCTTTTTCGCTTAAAGGATTGGCAATACCCTCTTTAGCAAGCAATCGGGCATTACCCGCTAAGTGGCGGATAGGCATTTCTGACTCATGGTCATCATATAATTCGCCCACAAGCCCAAGCCCCGGTAATTGGGTAAATTGCGTAAAATCCATTTGCTTTGTAATATTAAGCTTTTGACGTTGCGCTTCTTGCACAATGGATTGCCCCAAGGGATGCTCAGAAAGCTTTTCAATATGCGCAGCAAAAAGTAAAAGTTGCGTTTCGTCATAATCTTGTGTGGGGTAAATATCCGTCACCACAGGCTTACCGTGAGTGAGTGTTCCTGTTTTATCAAGCACTACGGTGTCTACGCTTTGCAAGTTTTCTATGGCAGTGGCAGATTTGAATAAAATACCACGCTCTGCACCCATACCCATTCCCACCATAATGGCAGTGGGGGTGGCAAGACCCAAGGCGCAGGGGCAAGAAATCACAAGAACAGAAATGGCGGCGCTTAAAGCAAATTCAAATTCTTTACCAAGCAAAAGCCAAGAGACAAAGCTTATAAGGGCAATGGCAATGATAATGGGAACAAAAATGGCGCTGATGCGGTCTGCCAAGCGGGCAATGGGAGCTTTAGACGCCGTGGCGGATTCTACAAGCTCAATAATACGCGCTAAGGTGCTGTTTTCTCCAGTCTTGGTCACGCGCATACGGAAATAGCCTGATTGGCTTACGGTGGCGCCGATAACAGCGTCTCCCACGGTTTTCTCTTGGGGCAGACTTTCGCCTGTGATAGCAGAAGTATCAATGAAGGCGTGCCCGTGTATGATAATACCGTCAGCGGCAAGGCTTTGCCCTGCATATACCACAAGCACATCACCTACACGAATATGTGCCGTAGGAATGCTGATTTCTTCGCCATGACGTAGGCATAAAGCTGTGTCAGGTGTCAGACGCATAAGGGCGTCAATGGCAGAACCTGCGCGGTCGCGTGCCTTGGATTCAAAATGCTTACCTAGGGAGATAAGGGCTAAAATCATGCCGGCAGAGTCAAAATATAAGTTATTGGCAAAATAACTCATGGTGGCGGCATCTTGATTGTTTTGCGCCGCGAAAATCTGCCATAAGGCATAAAAGCCAAAAAAAGTTGCTGAGGCGGAACCTAAACCTACAAGGCTGTCCATATTGGGAGAGGCTTGCATAAGGGCGCGTATGCCTGAGGAAAAAATCCGCCTATTACAAAATAAGATAGGCACACAAAGCAGTGCTTGCACAGATGCCCAAATAAAGGGCTGTGTGTAGGCGCTTAAAAATGCGGGCAGTGGGAAAGTGAACATATCCATCATGGCCACAGCCATAAGCAAAGCCGCAAAGACTAAGGAGACAATCAAGTTCCAAGGTATGGCAGAAGATGACGTTTCTTGCTCAGGTTCTTGTGCCGTCTTTGACGCAGTTTTGTCTTTTAACGCTTCGGCTGCTTGACGCTGTTGTTCCATTTCTTCCGGCGTTTTGAGAGTGGGCAACATGGGCGCCGCAGAATAGCCCGCACCCTCCATAGCTGCGGCTATCCCCCGTGCGTCAATGCAGGTGCTGTCAAAATGCACATGCATGGTTTTGCGTAAAAGATTCACCTTCACTTCATGGACACCGCCCAAAGCCAAGAGCAATTTGTGCACGCGGTCCTCACAAGAGGTACAATGCACATTGCCTATTTTAAAATCTTGTTCTTGGATTTTATCTTTAGGAGAAGGGGGGTCCTCTTCTTCTTGCGGTGGTGATGCCTTTTCTAAAGGCTGTATGCTTTTGCCTTTAGAGGGGATTTTTCTTTGCTTCACATCACCAATGGCGGGAATAAGCGGCGGTAATTCTTGCTTATGCACTTTTTGCAAAGCGTATTTCCCATCGGCAAAAGCGTGCATAATGGCGTCAGAAGAGGTTTTTTGCGTATCAAAGGTTACTACTACAGAACGGCGTAAGGTGTTCACCTCAGCTTTTTCTATGCCTTCCAAAGCCATAAGAGCGTCGTGTATTTTGCCTTGGCACGAAGCGCAATGCACTCTGTTGAGCAAAAAAGACTGCTCTTGCTT
>CAYJFR010000125.1:0-4913 GCA_964369335.1 uncultured Desulfovibrionaceae bacterium
TGCCATATCTGTTATGGCGTGATCGGGGTCGCTCCATGTGGGAATACCCATAAAATACTCTATGGGCACATAAATAGCCGCTTCCATCAAGGATTGTGAGGTAGGGCTCATTTCTCCCATCCAGCTTACGCGCAAAACATCTAGCTCTGCCGGAGCTTGTTCTTCTTGACTAAGGTCTACGATGAAGGCGGCTTCAGCCAAAGCAATCCAAGGGCAGGCGCAGGCGGAACAGCCATTATACCAAAGGGCTTGGCTTTCTCGGGTTAAAAGCAGCATTTCTGTTTCACCAAAACCACAGAGAATATTCACGGTGTCGGCATTGTGCTCTGCGCCCTTCTTTGCCAAGGCTTCGTGATCCATTTCAGCGCAAGTATGTTCTGTGTACTTGATACCTAAAGCTTGTAGCTGAGCCAAAAGTAGCTCGCGCTCTTGCGACATGTGTTTTCCCGTCCACATATGCAAAGGCTTTTGTTGAAGCTCGTGCAGCTGGCTTTGCAACTGCTCTTCACTGGCGGAGCTTGTAGCTTGTAAAAGTTGCCAAAATGTGTTCTGACCAAGGTGAAGAAGGCGTAAAAAAACTTTTTGCATAAGGGTCCTCATTTCAAAATAGCTTAGAGAAACACTGCCTACATAAACTTTCATTGGTGTTTCCCTCGATATACCTACCTTAACTACCCCTAAGGTGCAAGATGCTTGAGTGAAAAATACGCTGTCAATCCGTACATTCTAAGGAAAATGCTCATGAGTCACACGCAAAAAAAAATCCATACAGCATGGCAAAGACAATACCGAGAGCGCTGTGTGGCGCGAGAGGGAGAAAGTGCCTTTCAATTGGTGCTGGGAGAAAGTGATTTACGTGTCCTTGCCGTAGCAGATATAAGCACACCACAAGGGGAAAAACTCCCTACAGCCATGCTCACCACCTTAGAACAATTACGCGCTGACATAAGCTCTTGGGCAAGGCTGTATCCTGATTTTCGCACCTCCCTTGCTCCCCTGCCCACACCCTCCCAAGCTCCAGAAATTGTACGGCGTATGTATGCAGGCGCTGCCCTTGCTGGCGTAGGCCCTTTTGCCGCTGTGGCAGGCAGTGTGGCGCATCTTTTGGCGGAAAGATATGCAGATATTTGCCCTGAACTTATTATAGAAAATGGCGGCGATATATATATGTATTCCACCAAGGAGCGCTGCGTTGCCTTACTGGCGCAACCACAAGAAGAGGGCTCTACCATAGAGGGAAGCCTAGGACTACGCTTTACGGAAGAAGATTTTCCTTTAGCTTTATGTGCTTCTTCTGCTACCATAGGGCACTCTTTAAGTTTAGGCTGCGGTGAATTGGCTGTGGTACGCGCTCAAGAAGGGGCTTTGGCTGACGCTGTTGCCACTGCCGTGGGCAACAGATTACGCTCGGCACATTCAGTACAAGAAGCTCTCAATTTTGCGCAAAATATTGAAGGAGTTGAAGGTCTTTTTGTGCAATGTGAAGAGGCTTTAGGGGTGTGGGGAAATATGGAGCTTGTAGCTTTATAGATTGCTTACAAAGGGCAATCTACATCGTCAGACTTGTTTTTTATTCCAGTCCAGTGCCATAAGAGCACACTCCTTTCATAAAAAATTTCGTCTTCCTTGTATCTTACCCTTTGTAAACAGTCTATCTATAGTGATGCTACACAAACCATGCGCAATAGATTAAAAATACAAAAAACTCAGGAGGCTCATATGTTTTGGACAAATTTGAAGAAAAAAAGTTGTTTTGCGGCAGTAGCACTTATGGCTTGCGTGAGCATAACGTGTGTGAAAGCACATGCACAAAGCGTTCTAGACGCGTGCGACTATGACAATGTATTTTATGCCAATGCCACTGTGACAGTAGAGGGGACTGAAGCCACCCTTGACCTTTCAGATTTCGTAGGTAATGGAAAAATACGCAAAGTTCCTGCACACGCTCCTGTGGTGAAACAATTACAAGAAAGCATGAGCAAAGCAGAACCTGCTCCAGACATGGACGGGAGTTGGAAAGAAGTTGCTGTGCTCATGCGCTTAAATGACCCTGTTTGCGCAGTAAACTACACCAACGATACCTTATTTGTCAGAGAGTTTATTGAAAAAGATACTTACTATGCCGTGTCTGTGTGCTTGCCTGAAAGCGGTACATGCTGGTTTATGAAAATCAATAAAAATTCCTACCTTGGGGGCAGACTCAAATTACACGGCGTAAAACTTTTTCCCAAAGGCGTGTATCATGTGGACAGTGCTGAACACATCACTATCCTGAGCCTTAGCCCTGCACAAGAAGACGAATAGTTTTTCCAACACTTCAGGAGATGAACCATGTCATATATAAAAAAATTATGCTTTTTTATCTGGATACTATGCGCCTTTATGCCGTACAGCTTTGCCAATGCCAAGGATGTTGTGGATTTTCCTAGCCTTGTGGAAGCGTGCGACTATGACAATGTGCTTACAGGCCATGTAGAGGTGGAAATACAGGGAGATAAAGCGCTTATAAAGCAGTCCGACGATTCAGGGCATGGTACACATGCAACAGTGTCCGCCACAGACCCTGTCATACAGATGATAAAAATCGCTCAAGAACGTGCTGCAGCCCACGAAAAAAGCGACACTTACGAAATAGCTTTGCTCATGCGTTTAAACACGCCTGTCTGCGCCACAGATTTTTTGCATGGACAGCTTTGGATCAGTGAATTGGTGGAAAAAGACGACTATTATGCTGTAAAGCTCTGTTATGAAGGCAGTGGCACGTGCTGGTATGAAAAAATTACAAAAAGGTCTGCCCTTGGGGGAGAATTAACAGCTTATGGCGCAACGCAAATTGAAGATCATTTAGGAGTCATGAAACACACCAAAGAAGGGCTTATTTTGACCCTTTGGGCAAAGCCACATCCCGGCAGTCAAGAATAACAGCGTATTGGAAGAAATTCGGTCTATATTTCTCCATTATGGTATCAATTAAGCCGCTTTTGTAAGATATTTTGTGAAATGCGTCACGATGGAGTTGTAAAAAAAGGTTTTATTTTTACGACTCATGTGCTAGGTTTAGGCGTAGGCTAAGTTTTGTTTCCACATTAATTATCCTTTTATGGGAGGAAAGATGAAAAAGTTTTTAACGCTTCTTTGTGTCTTAATGCTCTCTCTTGCTGGCGCCGTTGTGGCTTTTGCCGGAGAAATCAAAATCGGGCTTATGTGCCCTCTCACCGGTAAATGGGCATCTGAAGGGCAGGATATGAAGAATGTTGTATCCATGCTTGTAGATGAAGTTAACGCTAAGGGTGGTATCAACGGTGATACCATTACGCTTATCGTAGAAGACGATGCTGGCGACCCACGCTCTGCGGCTCTTGCTGCACAAAAGCTTGCTACTGCTGGCGTTGTAGCTGTTATCGGTACGTACGGTTCTGCTGTAACCGAAGCTTCTCAAAATATTTTGAACGAGTCTGAGCTTGTACAAATTGCCACTGGCGCAACATCTGTGCGCTTAACGGAAAAAGGCTACAAAAACTTCTTCCGTACCTGTCCTCGTGACGACGCACAAGGCGCTTCCGCTGCCAGCACCATTATGAAAAATGGTTACAAATCAGTGGCTCTCTTACACGACAATTCCTCCTACGCCAAAGGCTTTGCTGAAGAAATCAAAGCCATTTTGGACGATAAAGGCGTTAAGGTTGTTTTCTATGATGCTTTAAGCCCCGGCGAGCGCGATTACAATGCTATCTTAACCAAATTGCGTTCTGCTAAGCCAGAAGCCGTGTTCTTCACAGGTTACTTCCCCGAAGCTGGTATGCTTTTACGCCAAAAGAAAGAAATGGGCTGGAACGCTCCTTTCCTTGGCGGCGACGCTGCTAACCACCAAGACCTTGTAAAAATTGCTGGTAATGCCGCTGCAAAAGATTTTATCTTCATCAGCCCACCCTTACCTCAAGATCTTGACTCCAAAGAAGCCACCCAATTCTTGGCTGACTACAAAGCAAAATACAATACTATTCCTTTGTCTGTATACTCCATCCTTGCCGGCGACGCTTTCAAAGCTCTTCAAGCCGCTTTTGAAGCAGGTCACAAGACTTCTGAAGATATCATGAAGTTCTTACCTACCTTAAAAGGTGTTCCTGGGCTTTCCGGTGAAGTAGGCTTCAATGAAAAGGGCGATCGCGTAGGCGAGTTCTATCGTACCTATATCGTAGACGATAAAGGCAACTTCGTTTTACAACCTCTCTAGAATTTTCTAAAGACGGTACTTTTGGGAGAGGGCTGAGGCTCTCTCCTTTTTTTATGTGCGCTAAAAAGCCTTCTAGGCTTTGTGATATCTCTTATGTGGCACATTTTCTAGATTTTTTTTAAAGTTTTTATAATCTATATTTAAAGTACCACTCACTTTTTTTCAGTTTTATCACTATAGTATCTTTATAAGCAAATCTTTCACCCACTACGTTATTTGTATACAATAGGAATAATTCCTATATAAGAACTTCGCTAGGCTTATATATTTCAATGCTTCTAGAAATTTAAGAACAACACCCTACAGCATACCCCCTCCTTTCAAAACTTCTATAAGATATATATTTAGTTGCAATATAAGACATATTTTTCCAAAGCAAATTTGTCTTTTTAAGGACAATTTTTAATATAGAAAAACGATTTTTGACCCATCCTTTTCCTGTAACCTCATTGACACATTTTTTCTCATATGCTAGCGCTGAAGGTGAGAGTGACTATAAACAGTCGCTTTCATGGTTTTGAAGTTTACATATGGAGTGCATGTTTTTTCATATTATTTCATGCAGCTTATGTACAAGGTTACTGTTTTTTTGCCTCACGGAGTTTTTATTATGCGCGTTTCACAGCCTTTTGTGTCGTGGTCTCGAAAAAGCTTTTTTTTCGCCTTGGTTTTAAGTTTT
>CAYJFR010000125.1:5013-7130 GCA_964369335.1 uncultured Desulfovibrionaceae bacterium
CCTGAACGTATGTTTCAGTTAAAATTTTCTAAAAACCCCATTGTAAAAACTGAGATACTTTTGGTTGCCAATAAAGATAAAAAGATTTTTTACAATGACAGCCAATCCATGGCAAATAAAAGTGTTTCTGTGTATTCAAAAAATAGCTATGCAAAAACACTGCTAGATGCCTATCTTGTGCAAAAAAATATTCGCATGGAATATAAAATATATACCAATTACGACGAGTATGTCGCCAGCGATGCCGACTATCATTTGATCAATTCTTTTTACTTTTTAAGTAATAAGCAAACGGCTGTTTCCATAGGAACACAAGATTTATACTTTGCTACTGCGCCTAAAAATGCTGCATATTTGCAAACGCTTGATATGGCTTTAGAAAAAGCACAAAAGCAAGACGCTCCGGCCTTAAAAGCCTTGTATACAAAATTTGTCAATAAAAGCACGCAATTTATTACGCGAGAGTATGGAGAGGTTGAAAAATACCAATTGGAAAACCCGCGCGGAGTAACACAGGCAGGGTATTATAGCAATCACACCCCCATTCAATATACCAATGAACAAGGCCAACCCGTAGGGCTTGCCATAGAAGTGTTAAAGCTTTTTCAGCAAATACACCAAACCCCCACCAAACTTATTCCGTACACTTTTGGTGATAACAGTCAGGTGCAAAAGTTCGACATGCTTTTTTCCATAGTGGGTGATAGAGCTGTCAAAGAACAGTATTTTTATACCTCAAAAAAATACGCTCAATTACCCATGGTCTTTTTTAAACGTGAAAAATCTTTTGAAAAAGATGATATTCCCACCTTTGCCATGCTTGACTATTCTGTGCTGAACCATACCAAGGTCAGAGAAGAATTCCCCCATTGGGAAATGAAGATTTTCAATTCATTTGATGAAATTTTTGAAGCATATGAACAAGGCAACGTCCACGCTATTTTACTTTCTTCCACAGAAGCAGAATACGTCATTTCACAGCTTGGTGTGTTAGACAACACCTTAATGCCCACATCCTTAGAGCTTCCCTTACATTTTTATCTTTCCAAAAAATACCCCCCACAAGCTCTCAATGTGCTCAATGCCTTTATTGATAAATTGAATCCTACAGATATGGAAGGCGCCATCATCAAGGCAGAAGGTATGGTGCGCTCTCCTGGAACCATGGCAGATTTTTTGTATAAACATCGTTTGTGGGTCGTTGTAGGCACTTTTGCATTGCTGTTACTTATTTTTGCTCTATATGCCTTGTTGGCACGCCGCGAAAAAGCAAGCCTACGTTCTATTATTAATACGGACACATTGACGGGCTTAAGTTCTAGAGTACACGCTTACGCCGTTATAGAACGTGTTTTGAAAAAGGCTTTGCCTGATGAATATATGGTTTTCAGCGTAGACATAGATAAATTTAGTCTGCTCAATCAAGTGTATGGCAGAGAAAAGGCCAACGCCGTTTTACGGCATATAGCCGATGTTCTTTCAGAGCAGTCTGCAAAGGAGCATAAGGCAGAATGTATTGCCAGATTACGCGATGATGTGTTCTTAGTTTTTGCAAAAAAAATTGCTGATATTGAAGTCTACGCCCCTGAAGATTACAAAATGCTGGCGACATATGGCGTTAAGGACATCTTGCAAAGCGATTATAATATCAGCATATCCATTGGTGCCTATGTTATTGATGATGTGACTTTACCCATTGAAACCATTATAGATTATTGCAATGTAGCGCGCTATAGAGGTAAATGTGAGCACGGTATTTCTATTACAGTGTTCACTGAAAGCATGAAAAAGAAAATTGATGCTGAAAAAAGAATTATCTACCGCATGGAACAAGCCCTTGAAAGTGAAGAATTTATTCTTAACTTTCAGCCCAAGGTGGATTTACAAACCTCTGCCATTTGCGGCGCAGAGGTGCTTGTGCGTTGGCAACCTAACAATGCAGCTCCCATTTATCCCGATGATTTTATCACTGTCTTTGAGGACAATGCCTTTATTGCAAAGCTGGACATGTATGTCTTTGAAAGGGTTTGCCGCTTTATTGCAGAGCATAAGGACTTATGCGTACTTCCCCCTTTGGCGGTGAATCTTTCTGGCATGAGCGTATTGCATGATGAAAC
>CAYJFR010000126.1:0-7113 GCA_964369335.1 uncultured Desulfovibrionaceae bacterium
GAGCAACAGTTTCCTTTAAAGCAAGACCAATGGGAGGGGCTGTTTTTACCACAATGACAAGCACAAGAGCTATCATGAGCACGCCCAACACCTTTACAAATTTATCAATAACAGGGCCAAATTCTTTATTTAAAAACAAAGCAATGGCAACAACAGCACTGATAATAGCGCCGTAGGCATGGGGCATTTCAAAAAGAACATCCAAACCTAAAGCCGCACCGCCAATATTGCCTATGTTGAAGGAAAGCCCCCCAAAACAGATAACAAAGGCAAGAAAGAAGCCAAGCCCTGGAAAAACCTTATTGGCAAGATCTTGCGCGCGCAAACCTGTAACACCAAGAATACGCCAAATATTTGTTTGAATAATAATATCAATAATTACCGAAATTAAAATAGCGAACCCAAAGGCCGCCAAAAGTTTTTCTGTAAAAAGGGCTGTTTGTGTTAAAAACCCTGGTCCAATAGCAGAAGTTGCCATCAAAAAAGTGGCACCCATGAGAATACTCAACGTATTACCGCTATTTTGTATTCTTTTTGCTTCTTTTTCATCACTTGCCATACACTGTCTCCTTAATAAAATAACTAAAAGGGGACACAAAAGCCCCCTTTCCTAGCCTAAGCATTCTATCAAATTAAGGTTTATTAGCAAGTTTTATTTTTAAATCAAAAGCTTGTGAAAATTATTTCTACCTTTTAGTATAATCATTGGGACAATATAATAACACAACCGTAATAACACCACAGCTCTATGCGAGTTCAATTTTTTGCATAAAGAATATGTACACTATAGGGGAAAAAAGAGAAAAACGTCTTGACATTCATAGTATTTAAACTCTAGTGTGACACACATTTACATACATCTGAATGTGTTTAAATAACACGTTTTCCTCTCAAAAAAAGAGGATTATAACACTCTTAATGATGAAAGCTTTTTATTATGAAAAAAATAAACACTACAGAAGAGCACGCTCAAGCTCCGCTGGATACCCATGCCGAGCTCTTGCGCAAACTCCAAGAGACACAGCATGCGCTTACGCTTTCTCAAACAGCGCTGGCCAAAGCACAACAAGAGTTGCAACACACACAGCACAAAGCAGACCACGCCACTGCGCTTATGAAAAATATATTAGAAAGCATTCCTTTAGCTTTACAAATATGGTCTAAAGATTGCATGTTGCTTGATGCAAGTTATGAATCTGCCAAGCTTTTTGGTTTTGAAAGCACTCAAGACTTTATTGACAATTTTCCCGATACTCACCCAGAATATCAGGATAATGGAGAAAAATCAGCAGACCTTGGTCCTAAATACGTGAAAGAAGCCTTCAAAACGGGAACAATGCACAGAAATTGGATACATTTGCACACCAATGGTGAAGAAATCCCTTGTGAAGCCACTTTTGTTCCTGCTACCGTAGGTGATAAACAAATGGCTTTTGTATTTCTGAAAGATTTACGTGAAAAAAATGCCATTATCAATAAATTAAAAGAATCTGATACATATAGCAGAATTATGCTTGACGCCAGCCCTATTGGCGCCATGATTTGGGATAATCAAGGTAATCCTGTGGGCTGTAATATATCCATGTTTAAAGCTTTTGGCTTCCAAGACCAACAAAGCTTTATGTTAAACCTAAATAAACTTTTTCCTGAATTTCAGCCAGACGGCGCCCCTTCTTTGCAAAAAATGCAAGAGCAGCTCTATAAAGCCTTTACGCATGGACATACGCAAGGTTTTTGGATGGGGACATCCATTGACGGTGAAGAAGTTCCCACAGAGGCCACCGCTGTACGCACCAAACACAATGGTCAAGACATGGTTGTGGTTTTTTATAGGGATCTACGTGAAGTAGAAGAAAACATTAAAAAAGCACGCATGGCAGAAAAACGTACAGAGGCCATATTAAACGGCGTGCCCTTGGGCATTATTATGTTTAATTCACAGCTGCAACCTGTGGACTGTAACGAAGAAGCCTTGCGGATCAGCCACTTTACAACCAAGGAAGACTACCTTGACAAAGCTATGGCATTTTTCCCCGAAACACAGTCCAACGGAGAAAATTCTGCTCTTTTTATTCAAAAAAAGTTCACTGAAGTTTTGACAAGTGGTAGAAGTAGCTTTGAGATTTTAGCTCTTGACGCACATCGTGAGTCCTACTCCTTAAGCACGACACTTGTTTACACACATATTGAACAAGAAGATCTGTACATTGCTTATTGCAGTGACTTGCGCGAAAATAAAAGAATGCTCAAAGAAATAGAACTTGCTAAAGAAGTGGCAGAACAAAGCGCTCAAGCTAAAAGCGAATTTTTAGCCAATATGAGCCATGAAATCCGCACCCCCATGAACGGTATTTTAGGGCTTTTGCATATTTTATCCAGCACAAAGCTTGACGCTGTACAGCAAGACTATATGGAAAAGGCGCTCTTTTCCACCAAGGAACTTTTACGCATCATTAACGACATTTTGGATTTTTCCAAAATTGAAGCTGGCAAGCTTGAAATGGAAGTGACGCCATTTACCATACATGATATTTGCTCCGAACTGGAAAGCCTTTTGGGGCATGTTATACAAAGCAAAGGGCTTGTATATCATATGGATGAAGGAGCTTTTGCCACCACTCCCCTTCTCGGTGATCCTTTACGCCTCAAGCAAGTTATATTGAATCTGCTGAACAATGCCATAAAGTTTACTGGCAAAGGATCTATTGGCGTTAAAATCACCAGCACCAAGCAAGAAGACGGCGCTTTACACTGCACCTTTAAAGTCACAGATACAGGCATTGGCTTATCACAGGAACAAATACAGGGCTTGTTTTCTGCTTTTACGCAAGCAGACACCTCTGTGACGCGTAAATATGGCGGTACTGGCTTAGGGCTTGCCATTTCCAAAAACATTGTGGAGATGATGCAAGGTTCTATTTGGGTGGAAAGTACCCCTGGTATGGGTTCAAACTTTTTCTTCACTGCTATTTTTGAACTTGCCAGTGAAGACGCTGCTGTTATCCCCTCAGCCCTCGCCATGCCACAAGATGACAGCGCCCATTCAGGACATATTCTCTTGGTAGAAGATAATCAAATTAACCAGATTATAGCCGAAGAGCTGTTGCAAAGTGTGGGCTATACTGTAGATATTGCCAATAACGGACAAGAAGCCTTAGATATGCTTGATAAAAAGCCTTATGATATTGTGCTTATGGACATTCAAATGCCCATTATGGACGGACTCACAGCCACACGAAACATACGCAAAAAAGCGCAATTTGCCACTTTGCCCATTGTTGCCATGTCAGCCCACGCCATGACAGGAGATAAAGAAAAAAGTCTTGAGCATGGTATGAATGACCATATTACCAAGCCTATTTCACCAGATATTCTTTATAACACTTTGCGATATTGGTTGAGAAAAAGCAAAGGTGTGTAGTACATAAAAAAACTGGCATATGCTAACACCATATGCCAGTTTTTTTATATGAAATAACGTATGTAACTGATATAGAGGCTACAGCTTACGTAAACCGTCGCAAGAGCCTACCATGGGAATAAAGGCGTCTGTTTCTTCATCATAACAAGACAAAGTTCCGTCATTTAAGTCGAAATACCAACCGTGTAAATGCATTTCTCCCATTTCTACGGCGTCACGTATCCAAGGAAAGGTCAGTAAATTTTCTAAAGAAACCCGAATGCCCCATTGTTCATATTCTTTAAGGCGTTCTTCCTTAGAGATATCAGGAAAACACGTGTCTACCACTTCTTTGGCTCGTTTGATAATTTGCATCCAAACGCTGATAAACTCATCTTCTTCGTTGGGATTATCCATCAAAGAGTGAATACCACCACAGTTGGCATGCCCCATGACAATAATATCTTTCAGCTTTAAATAGCGCACAGCGTACTCTACAGCGGCAGAAACACCGTGCAATTTTCTGTCTGGTGAGTATGGCGGTACAAGGTTTGCCACGTTACGAATAACAAAAAGCTCGCCGGGATTGCTGTCTGTTAAAAGAACAGGGTCCACACGTGAATCAGAACAAGCAATAACAACGGCTAAAGGATGTTGCCCTTCTTTTAAGTCATCATAAATATTATGTTCCGTACAGTACCATTGCTTTTGAAAGCGTTGAAAGCCTGCTGCAAAACGCTTGGAAATATCGCCCACAAGACGGTTTTGGTTGTTTTTTGGCATGGCATCCACTCCATAAAAAATTTTCTATAAAATTTGACAGTTACTGTATAATAAGGTAAACTCAAGGGTATCTATCCTTTTTTTATGTACATGGCAAGCAAAATCATAGCTTGCGAAATTTTTCCTTTATTATAAAGCAAGTACATACAATCAACCAAAAGTGTGCAGTTTTTTACTTTTAAAGTAAGATGACTCTATGCTACTACTACCACTCAAAACAAAGTTGGAAGGTGTATCATGCATGTCCCTTTATTAAATGAACTTGTTATAATTTTTCTTATTTCTATTGTGGTAAATACTGTCTGTAGCAAAGTACGTCTCCCCGCCACAGTGGGCTTTTTGCTCACAGGTATTTTATGTGGCCCTTCTCTTTTGGGGATTATCTCTGACACACATAATCTTGATATTTTGGCAGAGCTTGGCGTAGCGCTTTTACTCTTTACCATTGGTATGGAGCTTTCGGGAGATGCCCTTGAGCGTTTGAAAAAGCCTGTGTTTTTAGGCGGTAGTTTGCAAATTGGTCTTACCATTGCAGCCACCATCCTTATTTATACCTTCTTTTTCGGAAGAACACTGGCTTCAGGTATTTTTACAGGCTGTCTTGTGGCGCTGTCCTCCTCGGCCATTGTTTTACGTCTATTACAAGAAAAAGGCACCATTGCCACCCCTCCAGGTAAACTTGCCCTAGCCATTCTTGTTTTCCAAGATATTATGGTAGCCCCTATGATGCTCATGGTACCGCTTTTGAGTGGCAATGTGTCTCCAGATCCTCTCACGGCGCTTTGGGGCATAGGTAAGGTTATTCTTGTGTTAGGCTTAGTCTTTCTTTTTGCACAATTTGGCTTACACCGTTTCATGGAAGCAGTGGTACGTACTCGCGTGCGCGAGCTTCTTTTGCTCACAACCCTAGGGCTGTGTATGGGGCTGGCATCTTTAACAGCTTGGCTTGGCTTATCCTTATCTCTTGGCGCATTCTTGGCAGGGCTTTTCTTAGCCCGTTCTGAATACAGCATGAGCGTTGTTTCTGGTGTTTTACCCTACCGCGATGTTTTTATGAGCATATTCTTTATTTCTGTGGGTATGCTTTTAGATGTACAATTCCTTATGCAGCATGTGGGAGAAGTGCTCGGCAATACCTTCCTTTTCATTCTTGTTAAAGCCTTGCTTATCTTACCTGCTGTACTTATTCAGCGCTATCCTTTGCGCACAGCTATCATTACCGCTTTAACCTTGGCGCAGGTGGGAGAGTTTTCCTTTATTCTCGCCAACTCAGGTCTTGATATGGGCTTAGTAACGCCTGAACGCTATCAAGGCTTTCTTGCCATGAGTATTATTACTATGATGCTCACACCGGCCCTTTTACAATTCGCCCCTGCCATTGCTGATTTTTGTGTGCCCCATCGTCATGGTAAAACTGAAGAACTGCCCACCCTTGATGACGACGTAGCACAAAACGCTCAAGCTACAGAAGAACATCTTGAAAACCATCTTATTATTGTGGGCTTTGGTATAAGCGGACAACATCTTGCCAGTGCCGCCAAAAAATGTTCTATCCCCTATGTCATTCTTGAAATGAATCCGGATACGGTGAAACGCTTTCACGAAAAAGAACCTATTCACTACGGTGACGCTTCACAACCAGCTGTTCTTGAACATCTTGGTATACATACAGCTAAAGCTCTAGCCATTGTTATCTCTGACCCTACCGCTGTACAAGCCACAGTGGCAGAAGCCATAAATTTGAACCCGCACTTGCATATCATTGCGCGTACACGCTTTGTAACACAAGTGACAGCGCTGACCACCTTGGGCGCCAGTGATGTAGTAGCAGAAGAATTTGAAACGTCGGTGGAAGTTTTTTCGCGCGTCTTACATAAATATATGATTCCCAAACAAGATATAGACGCCATCACAGCCTCTGTGCGTAAAGAAAATTATGCCATGTTACGCACATCTTCACAGCAAACAAGCGATTTAGACGCGCTTTTAACACAATTACCCACCGTGGGTACTTTTGCCATACGCTTAGAAGAAAACGCGCCCTTATGCGGTGTGAGCTTACTAGATTCTGGACTGCGCCAAAGTCATGGCGTTATTGTGGTAGCCATTAATCAACAAGGAACAACCATAGCCGCGCCTGATGCGCATATTGTTTTACGTGCTCATGATATTGTGTATGTTTTTGGTGAAGTGGAAAATTTACACGCTGTATCAAAGCTCTTTGCAAAAGCCTAGGTATCTCTCATAATGCGTACTTGCAAAAATATGCTTTGACGCTTACAAGAACACACCATACGCTAAACCCTGCCTGTATTTTTATGTACAGGCACTAAAATACTATTTCTGGAGTTTATACATGTCTTTGAGCATAGGAATTGTTGGCTTGCCCAACGTTGGTAAGTCCACCTTATTTAATGCCCTTACAAAAGCCCAAAATGCCCAAGCGGCTAACTACCCTTTTTGCACTATTGAGCCTAATAAAGCCACGGTAGCTGTGCCCGACAAACGCCTTACAGTGCTGACAGAACTGGCAAATCCGCAAAAAACCTTGCACGCCAACGTGGATTTTATTGATATTGCTGGTCTTGTGCGTGGCGCCAGCAAGGGCGAAGGTTTGGGCAACCAATTTCTTGCCAACATTCGTGAATGTGCAGCCATTGTGCATGTAGTGCGTTGTTTTGAAGACGAAAACATTACTCACGTAGACGGCACAGTAGATCCCCTTCGTGACATTGAAACCATCGAAACAGAGCTTTTACTCTCCGACATTCAATCAGCAGAAAAGCGTGTAGAGCGTTTGCGTAAAATCCGCGGCGATAAAACAGCACAAGCTACAGCAGAGCAAGTAGCAGCCTTACTCGCTCACTTAAATGACGGTAAGCCAGCTATCACCTTTGCCCAACCTGACGGAGACGCCTTTGCGCTTCAAT
>CAYJFR010000127.1:0-2090 GCA_964369335.1 uncultured Desulfovibrionaceae bacterium
TCTCACAAAGCTTCCTCTCACCGCGCTGATAGCTTTGCAACCACGTAAAGACATCTCTGTGCGCGGCGTCTGCTGGTACGTCTGCCAAGGTGGGAGCACAGCCTTTTTCATGCAAAAAAGCCCATAAGCCAAAGGCTCTGGCATTGTTCTTTGATAAAAAAGACGCTGTCACCTCTTCAAACATGGGGCGCAAACTGTCTAGATGCGCGCGTGAGAGCTGACGCCGCGCTTGTTGCATATACTGCGCCACTGTTTGCTCATTATGCGCTGTAGTGGCGTCTATGGGCTTTGACTCGTCTTTATGGCTTTGCACTTCCAGCCACCGCTCTTTGCGCAAGAAATTCACCGCTAAGGGGATGTAACGCCCCTCCTCTTGTTGCCACTGCTGCTTTGCCTTCCAAGCCAGCACAGCCTCTTGTAAGAGCTGTATGGAGGGCAAGCGCCCCTCTTGCTGCATTTGCTTCCACACAGCGCGCGCTAGGCCCTTATTTTCCTGTTTGGGATACACAGCAAAAAAGCTTTCGAAATCCTGCTCAGAAAAATCCCCCCCTCCCCTCTGCTTTGTTTGTTCCATCTGCTGGGCACTACCAGAGGGTAAAGCTGTACGTTTTTGCGTAGTACTTGAGGCTGTGCTTGGAGGTATATATATACTCTTTTCTTTAAGATTAAGATTGTAGGCAGAATCTGCCTGCCTCATAGTCAGATTCTGCCCCTGTGACGCAGTCAGATTTTGCCCCTGTACTGTACCTTTACTTGCGGCTTGAACCTGTAAAAAAAATCTCGGATTCAGCAAATAGTAACGATTGACTTTAGACTTACTATACACATTCACAACAATAAGCTTGCGCTTCACCAGCATACGCATAAATTTTTTCACGGTAGTCACAGAACAGCCAAGCCTTTCAGCAAGGGTCACATGGGCAGGCCAGCAATGGTCTTTTTCCCCTGCATACTGACAAAGCAAAGCATACAAAACCTTTGCACCTAAAGGAAGTTCTGTATCTTTAAAAACAAAATCTGGCATAATAAAACCGCGCACTCGCCCCTTAGGTATAAATGTATCCATACTGCCCTCCCTGTTTTGGCATTTTGTTAAGCACATAGCAAAAAGGAGCGCGTCCGTAAGACTGAAGTTTTTCACTAGTATTGTTTTTATATTTCAACGTGTTATTATACATAAATAAAAAAATTGTGCGCATATTTTATAAAAAATGACAGTGCCAACTTTTTGGGCAGAAAAAAAGCTTCTTATCTTGACAAAATGGGCGCTCTCGCGCAGAATAAAGTGGTACTCATAACAGGCTGTTGAAAAGAGTATCGTGTAAAACAACTGCGTTCTAGGAGAATGTATGCCCCTTGCAAAACCATTGCTTTATTTGCCTCTTTTACATAAAAACTTAGGGCGTACCCTTACGCAGACACAAGACGGTACTGCACACAAAGAAGTCATACAAACCTTTTGGCCGGGTCTTCCTGCGCAAGCTGAAAACACATGGGCGCCTGCACACTATCCTTTCAGCCCCAAAGAAGCTGAAGCTTGCTTACAAGATATTCAGAATATGGGACAAGCCGCTCTTTCCGGCGTGCCTTTGCAAGCCTTTATGACACCGCAAAAAACGCGTGAGCAATGGCGTGCGGCGCAAGAGCAAGAGGCCCTCAAAAGCTTTGTGGACGCCAACAGTACAGAACAGGCACCAGCAGTGACGCCAGAACAAGAACGAGAGCAAGAGCAAGCCGCACGTATACATCATGAACGCGCCGCGCAAAAATTTCTGCTCTGGGCGTGGCT
The DNA here is from genome assembly GCA_964369335.1 of uncultured Desulfovibrionaceae bacterium. Taxonomy (GTDB): domain Bacteria; phylum Desulfobacterota; class Desulfovibrionia; order Desulfovibrionales; family Desulfovibrionaceae; genus CAYJAD01. The sequence goes on from CAYJFR010000127.1 coordinate 1,790, forward strand.
TATGGAAGAGCATACTCTTGAAGTGCAAAGTCTGACCCAAAAATACAGTGCCAATGCCGCTCAAATCACCGACGCTTTAGGCGTAGAAAAAGACGATAATCTTTCTGGGCTTGAAATGATACAAAGTTTGCTTTCTTCCACTATGACCTTGCCCCCTTGGCGGCTTGTTATGGAAAATATGGCGCTGTTTTTGCCTGAAGCTTGTACTGCCGTCATCACGCATCCCGAAATGATCGCCCACCTTTGGGAATATCACAAGCCCATTGCTTTAGACGCGCAAGAGCAAGAAGAGCTTTATTCT
>CAYJFR010000127.1:2190-4128 GCA_964369335.1 uncultured Desulfovibrionaceae bacterium
GAGCTTTATTCTGGCGAGCTTCACTCTGACGCTCAGTGTCAGCTGTTTATATGCACTCTCTCCCTCAAAGAGCTTTTATACGGAGATAAAGCACAGGCGCACTCCGAGCCTTGTACAGCCCCTTGGCTTGATAAAATCTTGCACTGCATTCTTACAAAGGACGGCGCATGCCAATAAGCACACTTCCCCCGCGTATTACAGGTGTTATTTTTGACTGCGACGGCGTTATTATCAATTCCAGAATATCCAACGCTTTGTATTATAACAAAATACTAGAAGCCTTTGACTTGCCGCCTTTAACTGAGGAGCAAGAGGCGTATACTTTTATGTCCACCGTCACACAGGCTTTGCAATATATTATTCCACAGCATTTACACGATAAAGTTCCCGAAGTGTGCGCGCGTGCCGTCAGTTATGAGCGTGACATTATGCCCCATGTGGAACTTAATGGCGATTTTTACGAATTTTCTCAGTGGCTCATTACACACAATGTGCGCTGTGCTGTGCACACCAACCGTTCCAACGGTATGCAATTAGTGGTCAATAAATTTCCCTTTTTAGCGGATTTTTCGCCCATTATCACCGCCACCGACGTCACCCCCAAGCCGCACCCCGCAGGCGTATTTGCCATTCTTGAAGCGTGGCAGTGCAAGGCGGATGAAGTCATTTTTGTGGGTGACAGCCTCAATGACCAACAAGCCGCCACAGGCGCTAACGTGGCTTTTGTGGCTTTTGGACACGAAAAACTTGACGCCGCTGTGCAGAGTGTTACTTTTAAGGCGTTGCAAAAAACTTTACACCCCCATATAGTAAAGTAACAAGCTCTAGGAGCTGTCTTGAAAGACAAAGCCTACTAAAAAAAATACAAAACCAATATAAGGACATTATATGATAATTTTATCTAATACATTAAGCGGCATAGCCCTTGTTCTCGGTGGCGTTTTAAATGTGTATTTCTGGGTGGTTATTATTTCCGCCCTACTCACATGGGTACGCCCTGACCCTTACAATCCCATTGTGCGCACCCTACGCACACTGACAGAACCTGTGTACTACCGCATACGTAAGCTCTTGCCTTTCACCTATACAAGCGGCATGGATTTCTCCCCCATTGTGGTACTACTTTGTATTGAACTGTTGAATAGAATTGTGATACGTTCTCTTGTGCAATACGCCAATACGTTAGTTTAGCATGGCGTGCGTGCACGCTCATACTAAACTAAGTACAAGTACGTTGATTTAGCATGGCGTGCGTGCACGCTCATACTAAACTAAGTACAAGTACATTGGTATAGTATAGCGAGCAAACAATTACGGTATCAACACCTTGGTGCAAGCATTATACACTAAGCACCTTGGTATGAACGCCTATGGCGTACATATACAAAAGCGTAAAGCCATGCGGTTTTATGCACCTAGCCTTACTAAACTTTTAACCTAGGAGAGTTCAGATGGACCTACAAGAAAAAGAGTTATTAGAAAAGTATGCTGCCACTGATCCTGAGCTCAAAGACGCATGGGATGACCACCTTTTATACTCCAAGCAAGTGACCAAGCTTGAGGGCAAAGGTTTTCGCACACCCACCGAAGAGCAAACCTTAAAGCAACTCAAAAAGCAAAAACTCGAAGGGAAAACCCGCCTTATCAGCTTGCTTGATAAATATACGCAGGAGAAATAAATACCATGAAAATGACTGGTGCGCAGATTCTGCTCGAAACATTTAAGCGAGAAGGTGTTGACACCTTTTTCGGCTATCCGGGGGGGGCGGTCATAGATATTTATGACGAAATTCCCCGTCATCCTGACCTACGTCACGTTCTTGTCAGACATGAGCAGGCCGCTGTGCATGCAGCCGATGGCTATGCCCGTGCTTCCGGTAAAGTAGGAACATGCCTTGTTACTTCAGGGCCAGGTGCTACTAATGCCGTCACAGGCAT
>CAYJFR010000127.1:4138-6973 GCA_964369335.1 uncultured Desulfovibrionaceae bacterium
ATAGCCACAGCCTATTGTGATTCTATCCCCGTGGTTATTGTTACAGGTCAAGTGCCCACAGCCCTTATTGGCAACGATGCCTTTCAGGAAGTGGACATTGTGGGTATCACTCGCCCCTGTACAAAGCACAATTACCTTGTGAAAGACGTTAAAGAGTTGGCAAAAATTTTGCGTCAAGCTTTTTATCTGGCACGCTCTGGACGCCCAGGGCCTGTGCTTGTGGACTTGCCTAAAGATATTATTCAAGCCACCACAGAATTTGTGTGGCCAGAACATATCCACATGCGCAGTTATAATCCCACCTACAGACCCAACTTAAACCAATTACGTAAGTCTGTAGATATTCTCATTAAAGCGCAAAGACCCTTAATGCTGGTGGGCGGTGGTGTTATCAATTCCAACGCCGCCGAAGCTGTCACAGAGCTTGCCAAAACCCTACATATGCCCGTGGCAGGAACGCTTATGGGTCTTGGTGGTTTCCCCGGAGACAATGAGCTTTGGACAGGTATGGTGGGTATGCACGGGCGCTATGCCGCCAATAAAGCCGTCAACGCTTGCGATGTTATCTTGTGCGTAGGCGCGCGTTTTGACGACCGCGTCACAGGGCGACTTTCTGCTTTTGCCCCCAATGCGCGCGTGATTCATATTGATATTGACCCCACTTCCATTCGCAAAAACGTTAAAGTTGATGTGCCTGTGGTGAGTGATTGCCGTAAAGCTGTAGAAGGCTTGCTGGAAATTGTCAAAACTCGCCTCGAAGAAAAAGATTGGCACAGCACACATCAGCCTTGGGTTGAGCAAGTGCAAACGTGGAATCAAACCCACCCCCTCAATTACAGCACAGAAAAAGGCCCCATCAAGCCCCAAGCTGTCATTGAGACCTTGCACCGTTTGACCCAAGACAAAGAGACTGTTATTACCACCGAGGTTGGACAACATCAAATGTGGACGGCGCAGTTTTACACCTTTAATAAGGCGCGTACACTGCTCACCTCTGGCGGTCTTGGAACTATGGGTTATGGTTTCCCCTCTGCCATAGGCGCACAATTTGCCATGCCCAACGCCCTTGTGGTAGCTGTAGCTGGTGACGGCTCCTTACAAATGAATATTCAAGAAATGGCGACAGCTGTGGAAAACAAACTTCCCTTGAAGATTCTTATTTTGAACAACGGCCATTTAGGTATGGTGCGGCAATGGCAAGAGCTTTTTTACAAAAAGAATTACAGCTTTACCAATATGGAAGCCCAACCCGATTTTGTAAAACTTGCTGAGGCATACGGCGCAGAAGGCTATCGCATTATTGATGCAGCGGATTTAGAATCTACTCTAGCTAAAGCCCTAGCCTCACCACACACTGCCATCATTGATGTGGTGGTGGAACGTGAAGAAAATGTAGCTCCCATTGTTCCGGCCGGTGCGGCTTTGGACGAAATGTTACTTATTTAGGAGATCACCATGCGACATGTTCTTTCTGTCTTAGTAGAAGACGAACCCGGCGTTTTGTCTCGTGTGGCAGGTCTTTTTAGCGGACGAGGTTTCAATATTTCTTCGTTAAATGTGGCGCCTACCATGGAACAAGGGGTTTCACATATGACCATCACCACTACAGGTGATGCGCAAATTATCGAGCAGATTATCAAGCATTTACATAAGCTTGTTACTGTTATAAAAGTGCTTGACTTTAGCGAGCACTCTTCCGTAGAACGTGAAATGATGCTCATTAAGGTGCATGCCGACGGCCCGCATCGCGGCGAAATTCTGCGTACAGTAGAAATTTTCCGCTGTCGTGTTATGGACGTTGGTCACACCGAAATGACCATCGAAGCCACAGGCAACACTGAAAAATTAAACGCTATTCTCAACTTATTCCAACGCTTTGGCATAAAAGAAATAGCCCGCACAGGAACGGTAGCCATGCGCCGCTCCATGCAACCAGAATAATTGTACAGGGAAAATAGCTTCCCATTACATATTTTTTCAACAACCTTTAGCTTTGAAAATACCGAGGATTCGAAATGAAAGTGTATTACGAAAAGGACGCTGATCTTTCCTTATTGAAGGACAAGACAGTTGCTATCATTGGTTATGGTAGCCAAGGCCATGCTCACGCGCAAAACTTGCGCGATTCTGGTGTCAACGTCATTGTTGGTCAACGCCCTGGCGGTGCTAACTATGAATTGGCAAAAGAACATGGATTCAGTCCTATGTCCGCTGCTGAAGCCGCTCAAAAAGCTGACTTCATCATGATTTTATTGCCTGACCAAGTGCAAGCACAAGTGTACGAAAATGACATTAAGCCTCACTTAAATTCCAGCAAATGCTTACTTTTTGCTCACGGCTTTAACATCCATTTTGGTCAGATTGAGCCCCCCAAAGACGTGGACGTTTTCCTTATCGCTCCTAAGGGTCCTGGTCACCTTGTTCGTCGTACCTACACCGAAGGCGGCGGCGTACCTTGTCTCGTAGCTATTCATCAAGACGCCAGTGGCAAGTCTCTTGATAAAGCTCTTGCCTATGCTGCCGGCGTAGGTGGTGCTCGTTCTGGTGTTATCGAAACCACTTTCCGCGAAGAAACAGAAACCGACCTTTTCGGTGAGCAAGCTGTGCTTTGTGGTGGTCTTTCCGCTCTTATCAAGTGCGGTTTTGAAACCCTCGTAGAAGCTGGTTATCAGCCTGAAATGGCATACTTTGAGTGCTTGCATGAAGTAAAGCTTATCGTAGACCTTATCTACGAAGGCGGCCTTGCTCGTATGCGTTACTCCATTTCTGACACCGCTGAGTACGGCGACTATGTAACCGGACCACGCATCATCACCGAAGAAACCAAGAAAGAAA
>CAYJFR010000128.1:0-6856 GCA_964369335.1 uncultured Desulfovibrionaceae bacterium
CCTTATCTACAGGAGCGCCTATGCCCCAAGGATCGTTCAAGCTTCCTGTGGCCTTCATGCCAAGGTCAAACTCAATAAGGTAATTAAGAGCGTCGTTGCCTGTGGTAGCTTCTTGGCGCACAGAGTTTGCCAAGGGATTACCGCTGAAGTTGGCAGTAAAGACGGGGTAGCCGTTATTGGAGACGGCTGTGGGCTGCCAAGATTCTTCTGCATCGGGATGCCCGAGTAAAGGTTCGCCAGTCACAGGGTCCACATTATGGCCACCGGCAACTTCATCTAAGTCATAGTCTGTATTGCCCATATAGGTATAGGCCGTTTGATTAACAACTTTACCTGATGGGTCAAAAATAATAGTTCCCTTCATGAGTATACCGGCGGCGTCTGTATCTTTAAAGTCATAACCACCTTCAAGAATACCGTCAGCATTGAGCGTGCCGCCATAGGTACGTGTATCTTCGGTGGGATCCATGGTGACCATATATTCGTACATTCTATGACCAGCGGGGAGGTTGGTAATATATTCCTCTGTAGCACTGTCTTCAGGGAAAGTGATTTGGTCATAATATACGGTTAATACGTGTTCACCGCCGCCTTCGTCATATACCGTAATGCTGCTAGGCTCTGCATAAGCATCGGCAGATAGGGGCTGAGTACCTGCAGGGCGGTTATCTTCACTACCAATCCACTTGTCTGACATGGCAAAGAAAGGATTATCTGCGTCTACGCTCTTATCATTACCATCTTCAGAGGTAAGATTCATGGAGAAAGATACTTTAGTTGTTTGCTTGGGCGGAATGGTAAAGGTGTCAAGCACGATATCTTGAGGTACACCAGAACCGCTCACGGGAGCACTTTCTGTGACTACAGGGGCTGCGCCTGTGGCTACGAGAGGGGCTTCACTGGTATCAATGCGCCAGCCTTGTAAAATTTCGCCGCCGGGTAAGGTGAGTACGCCTTCTTTATCAAACTCATAGTTACCTGCACGAGTATAAAATATTTCGTCTGTATATTCGTCGCGTACACCAAAGTAACCGTTACCGCCGATGGCAAGGTCTGTGGCACTGTTGGTAGATTCAAAACCGCCTTGAGAAAAGTCGCCGATAATGGCATTTATGCCTGTACCTAAGCCCACTTGTGTGGTTCCGCCAGCGCTGAACTTATTTTGATAGATAAAATCTTCAAAATCCATACGTTGTGCTTTAAAGCCTACGGTACTGACGTTGGATAAGTTGTTACCAATAACATTCATTTTTTCGCCGTGTGCAAGCAATCCCGAAACGCTTGTCCACATACTTGATGACAATCCCATACTATACCTCCATTCGTCTTTATTACTAGAAGAGAATTACTTTTATATTAAGGTGTTGTTTGCGATCCTGAACCAGAACCCGAATCTGTTCCAGTGCTTGTTCCACCATCTGTATTTGTTCCGTCACCAGTGCTAGAACCTGTATCTGTACTGCTACCAGTGTTTGTGTCTGAGTTTGTACCGTCATCTGTGTCAGTATCGCTGTCTGTGTTGACATTACCGATAACAGTGGGTTCTGAAACTCGACGTACATCGGAAAGGGCTGTGGTACGGCCACCGCTCAAGTAGAGATAGGTAGTTCCATCATCGCTACTTACACCAGTAACCAATCCGTCCACCACAGAGTCGTACATAAGGCTGTCGCCTTCATCGTTAAACACTTCTAAGGTGACTTGATAAGAACCATCAGCTGCATAAGTTCCGTCAGTGGTCTTACCGTCCCATGTGAAGGGATGTGTGCCTGCGGACTTAGGCGTCAAGGTTTCTTTGTAAACTTCATTACCATTGCTATCAAAGACGCGCACTGTACCTGCTACAGCTGTTTCACCAAGAGCGTACAACATACCCGACACGGTGACATCGCCGTCTGCGTCAGTTTGCTTGTTTATAACGTTGCCGCTTACGTCTACGTTCTTGCCGATGTAAGAGGTGGCGTTGATCATTTCTTGGTTCTTGGTAGCCTCAGTAAGACCAACCATGCTATCATTCATATTCATCATCTGCTCAAGACTTGAGAATTGTGCCAACTGTGCGATGAATTCCTTATCTTCCATGGGGTTCAATGGATCTTGATATTGGAATTGTGTCACAAGCAAAAGCATGAAAGCTTCTTTATCAAGAGTACTGCTTCCTGTTTGAGAGGTAACAGCGTCACTTACGGCACTGGAGTTGACAGATGATATGGCTGACATGGTTTTTTCCCCTTTTTTCTTGTAACTCTTAAGTTACAATATACAAAGATTGTGCGGCATTTCCTGCCGTGTTATCTTGTATATGCATATGTCGTGCCAAATCTGTTTCTTCTGTATTTGCCCTGCTATTACGCATTCTTCCAAGGTTTCGCAGACGCTCAAAAAGCTCTTTTTGGGCATTTTCTTCCTGACGAGCGTTGTGATTATCCATGCCATCCCATGTATCATAAGAGGCAGAATTTTCTTGTGTGCCTTGGCGCACTTCTATCTTTTCAATCTTCACACCTTGGTCTTCCAGTTGTGAACGGATAAACTCTAATTGCTTTTGCAAAAGCTCGGCTGTCTCAGAACGCTCAGAGCGTAACATGGCAGTGACTTCTCCATTGCGAGCGGTCAGTGTAATATTTAACGAACCCAACTCCGCAGGGTGTAATTGCAATTCAAGGCTCTTACTGCCGTCTTTGGCGGCGGTGAGCAGAGCTTTTTCCACTTGTGCGGCAGCTTGCATACTCATTTGCGTACGCTGGGCTTGTGCATTGGCTATATTTTGCGCCAACTGCTGGGTGTTGGTGGCAGTCAGGCCGCCAATGCCAAGAACGGGAGTGGTGATGTTTTGTGTGGCGCTCACGTTTGTGGTAGCGCTACGCGTACTTGCTTTTTGTAAAAGCTGTGCCCAAGCATCGTCTTGAGTGGTATTTCTGCTGTTATGTTCATTTAAAAAGTCCTGACCAGCATGTTGCATATTCTCGGACAGCTCTTGATTGGCAGAAACATCCTTAGCATTTAAGAGTTTGGTCTCAAGAGTTTCATCGGCCTGTTTTTTGAGCTGAGTTTCTAACTGCGCATCTAACTGAGAAGCGCGTGTTCCCTCCAAGGTGCTATTGACATTTTCCAGCACGGTTTTTTCGATGACAACCTTGCTTTGTTCTGTTTTGCGAGAAGAAAGTTCAGTGGCGTCTTTTTCTGCTGCCATACGCTCTTTGGCTTCTTGCAGGAGCGTTCCGAGGGTCTTATCCACAGCATCACTGAGCTTCTTCATGTTGGAAGCTTCTACAGAAAAATCATTGAAAGCAGGACCCATAAGGCTGGTGAATTGCGCTTGGTTGAGTGTCAACATGGGCTCAGAGCCAAAAAGCCCAAACATTTGCTGGCTGGCAGTGTTGGATAAACCCATAGCCTTGGCAAGGACAGCCAATTCGTCTTGAGTTACTGTTACGCCTGCACCGCTGAGATTGCCCATACCTTTTGTGAGGGCTTCAAGGGCGGATTTACCGTCTCTATTATTGAGGTGCCCCATAACGGTAGAATATAAATTGCCAGAAGGGTCTATCTTCTTGGTTAAGCCCTTGAGTGTTTCGCTTTCCGTGGTGGAAAGGCTAGGATAATTACGCTGACTTTGCAAAGCCACCATAACCTCACCTAAAGTAGAGCCGTCGGGCTGTTCTGTGAGCTTTTTGAGCTCTTCTAAACTGTCTTCAGGAGCGCCCTCACGGCGTAAATCTCGTTCAAGCTCTTTAAGCTCACTTTGTGTAAATATGACTTCTTCTGTGGTGTAGGTGACACCGTTATTGGTTGTTAAATTGTAAGGAGCTTGGCTTAAAGGCGTGACTCGAGGCTCGTCAGAGTCCAACGCAGCTTTCACAGAGTGCGACTCATCATTAGCCACGGCATCGCGTGCCTCTTGTTGGCGATTCAGTTCGTCGGCAAAATTGGCGGCCGAAGAACCTTGAAAGTCCGCACCGATAAAGTACGAATCTGTCAACGACAAAATACTTGATGAGGTGGTAGGCATAATTTGCATAGTGAACACTCCTTATAGCGTATGCTATTCAAAGAGTGTTCCAAAATGTAACTATATAATATGTTAAGGTATATAAAATTCAATGAGAGGAGTATTAGGCAGAAAGTGCCCTTTTGGAAAGAAATAGAGGAGGGCTTTATGGAAGGGCGGGGAGGGAAGAACTTTATGTGTTCTCCCTTCCCCATAAATATAGTATGATAAATAGCTGTTAGGCTACACTGTTGACACCTGTAAAGGTGCTTAAGTCTCCAGAAGAAAAGGTTCCTATGCTTGATGTGCCTGTTTGATCCCACCAAGCCACAAGGCTTTCCATTTGAATACGCTTACGCATGGCAGTAGGGTCAATTTGCATGGCTTTTCGAGCACCTTCAAGACCTGCCAACGCGTCCACTTGTAAATAGGCCTCGGTGAGTTCTTCACTGCTGTCTATGAGGGCTTGAACCTTATCAGCGTCTGGGTGTGTGCTGTTGACTACTACCTTACCATCCACCACGGTAAGACGAAAATCCACATCTTCTGCAATGCCCATATTTTTGAGACTACGCTTAATATCTTCGCCAACACCCTTGTCTTGCAAAAATTCTTGCAATGCAGCGGCTTTTTCATCGGCCACGGGATCGGGCTTGGATACGGTGACACTGACGCGTCCGTTGGCATCAATAACCACAACAGAGTTGACAGAAAGCCCTTGCCCCTCAAGGGAGGCTTTGATTTCTGCGGCATGTTGTGGATTGTTTCTGATATATTGTTCAAGTTCTGCTTCTTGTGGGTGATTTCCTTCAAACACAATGGCTGTGCCGTCCACGCGTATAAAGATACTTTCTGTGACCACAATGCCTTGGCTTTGTAGATTTTGTATGGCGCCGCTGCCAATGGGGGCGTTTTGCAATTCTATTTCTTCTGTGATGGGCTTAGACGCCACAGAGCTTATGGCACCCGTAGAAGAAACGCTGAATTCCACATCGCCTTCAAAACCGCTTTCGTCTAAAGTCTGCCGTAGATTTTTTGCGTATGTGGGGTTCACATCAAAGAATGCTTGTATTTTAGCTTGATCTTCATGACTGGAAGAAATATTAATTTTTCCTTCGGCGCTTAATGATACTGTAAAAGATGCTGAGTCAGAAATATTTGTATTTTCAATGGCGTCATTAAGCTGTGTACTAAATTCTGCTTCTAGTGTGCGCTTATAATCTTCTATTTGCTTAAAAGTCACGCGGTCATTGCTAGAAACACCCATAGATTCCATGGCAAATTTGGCAAGTTGTACCATGGAAGAAACAGTGCTAGTACCCTCATAACTATACGCATTTGCATTCTTTGAGCTTGAACTTGTTGCGTTAGAAGTCACAGAACCTTGCAATTGCTGATTGTTCCACTGATACGCATAAAGCGACGTATTTGAGCTAGAAATACTTGTTATAGACATAGCTTCCACCTTGGTAAAAATGGCCTAAGAGGAAATTTTTTTCCCTGTTATACCGACTAAAAAGGGTATTGCAAGAAGCGAGCCAATACACAGTTATGTGCAAAATGACTAGAAAAAAATAGACAGGGCATAAAAAAAGGCGTAAATCTGACACCATGGTAGCTAACATTGCACTCAGCGAAACTGTGACCTTCGACGACCCTACTCTTGCCTCTATTCTTTTTGGCCCTCACGATGCCCATTTAGAAGTGCTTGAGCAAATGAGCGGTGCTCATATACGATCTCGTGGGTCCAGCGTTACGGTTAAAACACCAGATAATCATGTTCTTCAAAGGCTTTGCAATCTTTTTGTGCAGCTGTATAGCTCTGCGCAAGAAGGCAAAGTCCTCACTAGGGCGGATGTACGCTCTGCCTATTCTATGCTAGAAAAACAACCTCATCTTAGCCTCAGCCGCGTCTACAAAGATACGGTTTTTGTGGCAGCGCCGCGTAAAACCATTGTTGCAAAAAATCTTGCACAAAGAGAATATTACGAAGCGCTTATAAAAAATGAATTGGTTTTTTCTTTAGGGCCTGCGGGCACGGGGAAAACCTATCTTGCTGTGGCTATGGCACTTTCTATGCTGATGCAGCAAAGGGTAAAAAAGATTATTCTTACCCGTCCTGCTGTGGAAGCGGGGGAGCGTTTGGGCTTTTTACCTGGAGATTTGGCAGAAAAAGTCAATCCGTACTTGCGCCCTTTGTATGACGCTCTTTATGACATGATGCCACAGCCCAAAGTGCTTTCCATGCTTGAAACCAATATTATTGAGGTGGCACCCTTGGCTTTTATGCGTGGTCGTACCCTCAATGACGCTTTTATTATTTTGGACGAAGCGCAAAACACCACTCCGGAACAGATGAAAATGTTTTTGACACGCTTGGGCTTTGGCTCACGCGCTGTTATTACCGGAGATATGACACAAATTGACTTACCTCCTCAATGGGGGGACAACGGCGCGGCATCGCGTTCCGGTCTGGTACAAGCAGTACGTATTTTAAAAGATGTTAAAGGTATTGCTTTTCATACATTTTCAGCAAAAGATGTAGTGCGTCACAGTCTTGTGAGTGCTATAGTGGCGGCTTATGATTCATATAAAGAAACAGAATAAAGAAAATTCTTTAAAATCCATTGCAAAAATGCTGTATAGCCGCCATCACTGCGGCTATGGGCTTGCGGTGTTACTCTGTACCCTTTTTGTCCTCTCTCTTTTTGCCGGAATTAACTACGAAGACAAACCACAAATGTATATTGCTGGCACCGTGGCAGAAACGGACGTGGTGGCACATCGTAACTTACTTGTGGAAGACGCTTTGGCAACCGACGCACGTCGCGAGCTTTTGCGCCAAGCCCAGCCTTTAGTTTTTGA
>CAYJFR010000129.1:0-6852 GCA_964369335.1 uncultured Desulfovibrionaceae bacterium
TTTTTTTGTATGTATAAAGCACTTGCATAACATGCGCTAAGAAAGTACAAACAAGGGCACAAAAAAATAACCCAAAAATAACACATAAAAAACAACATACAATCAGGATTGAATATGGCTTTACCTCAGGGTTTTAGAATTGGCACAGCCAATGCACAATTTCGCCGCGCACAGCGTGATGACGTGGCCGTTATGGTTTCCGATGTACCTTGCTCCGTGGCAGGGGTTTTTACAACCAATACCTTTAAAGCGGCTCCCGTGCTGGAATGTCAGCGTATATTAGCTTTAGAAAATGCGGATATTCGAGCTGTTATGGTTAACTCTGGTCAAGCCAATGCCTGTACAGGCGATGAAGGCCTTGCTAATTGTAAAGAAACGCTGCGCCTTATGGCTGAAGTGGTTCAAATGCATCCTGATCAAATTTTGCCCATGTCCACAGGGGTTATTGGCAATCATCTTAAAATGGATTTATGGCCTGATGCTGTGCGTATGCTTGGTGAAAGCCTCGGCTCTAAAGACGAAGAGCATTTTACTAAAGCCATGATGACTACCGACGCCTTTCCTAAATTTTGTGACCGCGAAATCACTTTGAGCAAGGGAAATATCCATCTCACTGGTATGACTAAGGGCGCGGGTATGATCTGCCCTAATATGGCAACTATGCTTGCTGTGGTGGCGTGTGATGCTGGTGTAGACAAAGCCTTATGGCAAAAGCTTTTTGTGGATGCGGTGGATGTGACTTTTAACCGTGTGTCTGTGGACGGTGATACCTCTACCAATGACACCGTGCTCGGTTTTGCCAATGGCGCTTCTGGTATAAGCGTTAGTGAAGCTGATACGCAGGATTTGCAGACATTACGCGAAGCCTTAGAAGAAATTTTGGGCGCTTTGGCGTATATGTTGGTACAAGACGGTGAAGGTTCTACCAAGGTCATACGCATTGAAGTGGAAGGCGCTAAAGACGATGCAGACGCGGAAAAAGTGGCGCGTACTGTGGGGCATTCGCAATTGGTGAAAACTGCTATGTACGGCCGTGATGCCAACTGGGGACGTATTATCGCCGCGGTGGGACGCAGTGGCGCGGACTTTGACCCTTCGCAGGTGCGTATGTCTTTATGTGGTGTAGAATTGTTTTTGGCTGGTCAGCCTACTGCGGATAATCATGACGCCGCTTTAGAAGAGCCTTTACGCGGGCGTGATGTGACCATACGTATTGGTCTTGGCGACGGGCCAGGGGAGTATGTCTTTTTAGCTTCCGACTTGTCGCATGATTATGTGACGTGTAATGCTGATTACAGAACTTAGTATTGTGTGAAAAAGCGTCGTTTGCGGCGTTAAACATATTTTGCAATTACATAAAAAGGCATGGAAATAAGAAAGTTTCCATGCTTTTTTTGTTTTATAAGAATAAGTATCCCTATGCGCCTATAAAGCGCGTTTTGGGAGAGGAAGCCGACCCAACGGGCGCGGAGCGTTCCCGTTAGCGAGTCTTCGAGCTTTACGGGAATCGAGAGCAACGCGGGGTGTGGGGGAGGGAGAATCCTTTTTGGCGCTAGCATTTATCCCTTAAGGGGAAAGTTCCCCTTTCCCCCCTCAATAAAAAACAAAAAATAATTACTGCGCCGCTACATGTATCATAATGGTTTGTACATCCAGTACATTGTGAACACCTGAACCTCAGGCTTCTTTGAGCATAAAGCCAGAACTGACACTAAAGGCATAGTCCCCAGGCTCTTTAAAGCGTATGGCTGACACGGGATAGCCGGGGATGAGGGTAAAATGCTCTTTGGGGCTGGTGGAGGTGTTGATTGCCACATGGGGCTCTGTGTCAGGAGGCAACACTGAGGTCAGCTCTACTTCCACAAAAATAGTTTCGCCTACTTTTGCTTGTTGTGGATAGCGTAATTCTGCATGTACAAGACCGTCTTGGGCTTGGGTCACCTTACCGTGATAGAATAGGGCGCAGACACAGATGATGCCTAATGTGATGGGATGGAGAAGAAGTTTTTTCATGGCGTATCTTTATGAGGGGGGAGTATTTCCCCCCCTTTTGTTTATGAGTGTATTTATAATGTTTCCACTTGCGGTATAGGCGTTGCGGCAGGCGCAGACGGTGCTGGTTCAGTAGGAGTAGGTTCAGTAGGAGTAGGCTCTGGCGCTGTTATAACAGGCGTAGGAGGGCTGTTAGGGTCAATGACCTCGCCGTCCAAGGGCGCTACGGGGAAATCTCCTGTGGGATGCGTAGGCATATGCGGCGCAATTTCAGGAGGCAATGTGCCAAGCCCAGCCCCTTGGGGATGTTGTATGGCACCACGACCAGCTAAGGAGGGCGCTATAAAAAGCGTCATAGGTTGCACCATAAGCATGGAGAACAGCGCAATGACAAGAATGGAGCCTTGAGAAAAAGCACGCTTGGTGAATTTTACAAGAAGTAAGGCGGTGACAATAAAGACACCGGCAAGAATGGGTACGCCTTTAAGACCCATAAGAAGGCGTGTGATCTCCTCAGTAAAGTACGGCTTCCACAAATGCGCTAATTCAGGAACACTGACGGCTGTGAGCACAAGGCCACAGGCAAGTAAGGTAACAGCGATGAGCAAGAAGAAAAGATTACTGCTGATGCGCGAAAGGTTACAAGCAGTTTTGGCAAAAATAACCATGAACACAGGGACAAGGGGGAGGGTGATAAAGAGATTATCACTTTTTTGTAAAGCAATAAGCGCCATACCCACTACAGCCACTAAATAAAGCCATGTGGCGCCGGAACTTTCCTTGCGCGAGGCTTTAAGATGCGTGAGGCTCTTGCCGAGAATGCTGAACCAAGAGGCAAAAATGGGGAGCAGTGTCCACGGTAAAAGGGCGAGCGCAAGAAGAACCAAGGACCAAGGCAAGGGTAAAGGCCAATAAGGAGGGAGAAAAGGCGCAATACCTTGAAGCATCATTTTATCAAGGATGGTAGCTTGTTCACTGCCAAGAATAACCACTATAAGCCATAGGGCAAAGCTTAAAATCAGTATGCCAAAGCCTATAACGGCGTCAAGATGATGCGCACGTCCTAGAGTTCCGCGCCAAAGGATAAGTAATACGCTGGCAATGAGCGCTGTCCATAGGGGGAAAAAGCCTCCCGTAAATGTGGCAAGCGCCAAGAATAAAAAACCAAAAATAAAGGAAAAAGGCGCAACTTCTTCTGTCCAGCCGCGGAAAAGCAGGCCTAAAGCAATACAGAAAAGCCCTGCTGTGAGCAATTCTGGCCCTACCATATGCATATATATAAGGAATGGGGGGCAACTTAAGAGCATAAGACCGCTGGCAAAGGTGACGTCTTTTCCTAATCGTGTGCGCAAGCTGAGCGTGTAGACGCCGAGGAAGGCTATAAAGGAAGTGAGCGCCGAAAGTGTGGGTAAGTAAATACTTTCAGGCAAAGGAAGCATATCCACCAATGCCATAAACCAATAATAGCCGGGAAAGGTGATGCCTAATGTTTCAGAAACAGGAGGCAGAAACCATTGTCCTGTTTGCTGTATTTTGTTGTACAGTTCCACATGGGCTAACTCTGTGGGGAAGTACACAGAAGGAAACCATATGCTAGTAGCCACATGAAGAGCAAAAAGTAGTATGAGATATACAGGCGCAATGGAACTCATATGGGCAAAGGTTTTTGCCGCAAAGCCCATGGTGAGAGGCACTTCTACCTTGGGCGCTGGAGCTTCAGGCATATCCTCAGCGTTATTTTCCCCTGTAGGAGATTTTTCTTCCCAATGCGCTCCAGAGGTAAAGTTGATGGGCTTTGTCACCATGTGCGGCTGTACGCCGTGAATAAAGGGCGCCGCTTGCTCTGCTGGAGTCAATATTTTATCAAGAGGGTGGGAGCTAGGCACTGTGGGCATGGCTGTGTCATCAAGTTTTTGACCATCTTCAGACAAAGGGGGATTGGGTACATCTTTTATATCTTTCGTCATATCTTCCTCCACGAATATGCACGCGACGCTTTGGGAAATACAAGAGTCGTGACTTGTACGCAAAGACGTGCAAAAAAAGAGTTAACAGCCTGTGTACGCTGCTGTCAGTAGAAAATACTAAGGAGAGCCAAAGCTCCCCTTATATACTGTTTTTACGAATTGTTTTTTTCTGCCGCTTTGACTTCGTTCCAAAGAGTGTCTTTATCATCCAGTTCTAGGCTGACAAAATCCATATTTCTCTCACGAGCAAGGGCTTCCATGGCTTCAAATCGACGTAAAAAGCGCATGGTGCTTAAATCTAAGGCTTCACTGGCTTTAATGCCTTTACGGCGTCCCAGTTCCACAAGAGTAAAGAGCATATCACCCAATTCGTGCTTTTGGGCTTCTTTGTCATCGCCTTGTGCTACATCAATCCATTCTAACCATTCAGCTTCTACTTGTTGTTCTACTTCTTGGTCTTCAGGCCATGTAAAATTCACACGAGCCGCTTTGGAGTGCAGACGATAGGCTTTAACAAGAGGCGGTAAGGAGCGGGGCAAGGAGTCAAAAACACCCTTGGGCTTGCCTTCTTCGTCCTGCTTTTCACTGCGCTTAATGGCTTCCCACGCTTTGAGCTGTTCGTCCATGCTTTCAAAAGTTGTTTGGGCAAAAACATGTGGATGACGACGCACCATTTTTTCCGCGCTCATATTGAGTGCTGTTTCTAAGGAAAACTCGCCCTTTTTCTCATAACATTTGGCAATATGTAGCAAAAGGAAAGCCACATCTCCCAGCTCTTCGCATACGTCCTTGCTTTTGCCTTGGCGTATGGCGTCCACTAATTCGTGGCTTTCTTCAATAACATAATCCGCTAAAGATTCGGGGGTTTGCTCCATATCCCATGAGCAACCGTCAGGACCGATAAGTTTTTCCAAAACGGATTGTAAATTTTCCAGAGCTTTCATGCTATTCCTTTATGTATGGCGGCGGGTTAAAGGTTGATACTAAAAAATTCTTGCGGAATGTAGGCGCGAATACTTTCAATAAAGTTTGTCAAATAAGGGAGAAGAAAGGATTCTTGCAAAAAGTCCACATTGCCGAAAAAGCGTTGAATAAGAAGTATAACTATACTGCATAACACAGTGGCTTTGGCAAAACCCAAAATAAGACCGGCAAGTTTATCTGCCCAAGGCAACATGGCTAAGGTCAGAATAGATTGTAAAAGGACGGCGCAAAGACCAGCAAGGATATTGGCCCCCAAGAAAATAAGAGCGTAGGCGCCTATGGTACGCCAGTTTTCACCGTCTATAAGGGTAAGATATGGGCTCACCACAGGGTGATAGGTATAGGCAAGCCAAATGCCGCCTATAAGACCGAGCAGACCAAAAACCTCTTTACAAAAGCCTTTCATAAGCCCTGAAAAAGAGAAATATATAAATATTATTGCAATGATAGCATCAAAAAAGCTAAATGCCATAAACAACTCCTTAGGTGTATCCTCCTCTTCTAACAGAAGCTTGCCTCATAGACAAGTGTTGTGGAGGAAGGGGGCTAGTAAAGCCTGCATAATGTATAAAGTTTTATTCAAGCTGTCTATCCTGTTCATATATTTTGTTTCTTAGTGTTATGCTTGCGTTTTTTAAGTGGAAAAGGTAGTCTCTTGAAAGGAAAAATCGTATGTGAGAGGGCTATGTCTACGTCTTTATTATCTTATACTCCCGTTATACAGGTGCAGGTGTGCGGAAGAAATTTTGAATTGCACCGTGCGAGTAATTTAGAAGAGCTTTGGGAAGCCATGACGCAAGATGTGCGCGTGTCTTCTTTTGAAGATGACGAGCGTTTACCCTATTGGACGGAGTTGTGGCCTTCTTCGGTGGCTTTGTGTTCTTGGCTGTATGAGCAAAGAGAACGTATTCATGGCGCGCGCTGTCTTGATGTGGGCTGTGGCTTAGGGCTCACGGCTTTGGTGGGGCAGTGGTTGGGCGCTCAGGTGCTGGCTATGGACTATGAAGAAGACGCTTTGCACTTTGCACATAAAAATGCCATAGTAAATAATATTCCTCAGCCTTTATGGGCTGTTATGGACTGGCGTAGACCAGCGGTACAGCAGGGCAGTATAGATTTTTTATGGGGCGGGGATATTATGTACGAACGCGGCTTTGTGCATCCTGTACTCAATTTCATAGACCATGTTTTAGCAAAGGATGGGGTAGCGTGGGTTGCAGAACCCTGTCGCTCGGTATACGAGTTTTTTAGAGCGGAAATACTGCGCCGAAATTGGGTGGCTAAGAGGGTATTTGAAATGCCTGTAGAGGCCTTATACGCTCAAGATGTGCCTGTGACTGTGCAGGTGTGGGAATTGCGCCGCTAGCCTGTAGCATTCTACACAGTATAAAATTTCATTTTTCTTGCTTTGTGTGAGCAAGTTCACAAAGAACATTGTGCGATGAGGTAGTCATGAGTAAGGTAACACGTTTTGGTGTGTCTCTCGATACACATTTGCTGACGTCTTTTGACGCATTGTGCCAAAGGAATTCTTATGGGAATCGTTCTGAAGCCATTCGCGATCTTATTCGCAAAGCCCTTGTGGAAGACTCTTGGAATAATGCGCAAGAAGACGCCGCAGGCACACTCACTCTTGTGTATGACCATCATAAAAGCGATATTTCCAAAAGGCTTATGAGTTTGCAGCATGACGCACATGATTGTATAATTGCAACGCTGCATGTACATTTAGATCATCATAATTGCCTTGAGGTTCTTGTTCTTAAAGGCGAGGCTGAGCGCATTCGCACCCTTGCCAATGCTCTTATTTCTATCCGTGGCGTTAAGCATGGGGCTTTTTCATCCACAACAACCGGTCAGGATTTGGTGTAATGGAAGATGTGCAAATGGGGCCAGCCTTGGTCCCTTT
>CAYJFR010000130.1:0-6820 GCA_964369335.1 uncultured Desulfovibrionaceae bacterium
CCAAGGCAAGTACTTGGACATCTTAAAGAAATAATTTTTCTCGCTGATAAATTCTGGCTTGGTAAGATGCTGTGGGCATAAGCCTTCTTCTAGCTCTTTTTCAGTATAAAAACGCTCGCAACCGTAGCAATAATGTCCGCCAAACTCACCGAAATAAATATCGCCAGCATCATACACTTTTTGCAAAAACTTTTGCACAGTGGCTTTATGTTTTTCATCTGTGGTGCGAATAAATTTGTCATTGGCAATGCGCATATCTGCCCAAAGCTTTTGGAATTGTCCGCTGACACCGTCCACAAAGGCTTGTGGGTCTACACCAGCTTTTTCAGCCGCTTGGACAATTTTGTCGCCGTGTTCGTCAGTACCTGTTAAGAAAAGAGTTTTCTTACCAATGCATTGTTGAAAGCGTGTCAAAGTATCCGCCACGATGGTAGTGTAGGCATGCCCAAGATGCGGTTTCGCATTAACATAATAAATGGGTGTTGTAATATAAAATGAAGCCACAATATAATCCTTTATAAACTACTATTTTTCTGTATTTTTCTTTGTTGGAGCCAACCCAAAAATACCGCCTTGATCTTCAGGCTCTTGCACATCCATCTCAAGAGGCTTTTTACCTGCGGTGTAAGGGTCTTCTGTATACGCAACAGCATCGCCGTCTGGGTCATCCATAGTTACAACAAGCAAACCGTCATTGACTTGGTTGTTTTTTTGTTGCGGATTTTTTCCTTGCTTTTGCGGAGGCTGACTTTCAGGTCGTTGTGGATTAATGGCGTGCCAATCATCCAAATTCATTTCTATTTCTTCATTATTTTCATTGAGCACAATGACAGCATTGCGGAAAAGATTAGAACGCAAGACTTTCATGGAACCGCGCGTTGTTTGATACTTTTTCCCTAGCTTTGGGCATTGGTTATGAAAATTATCATAATTTTCTTGTTCAAAGCTCAAACAGCAAAGAAGTCTTCCGCAAATACCAGATATTTTTGCAGAATTCAAAAACAGACTCTGTTCTTTTGCCATACGTATGGTCACAGGGGCGAATTTACGCAAATAACGCCGACAACAGCACACCATGCCGCATGAGCCCACAGCACCAATCATTTGGGTTTCATGACGTACCCCAATTTGACGCAATTCTATACGCGTACGGTATTCGCGCACAAGGTCTTTCACAAGTTCACGAAAGTCTATACGCAATGGTGCAGTGAAATAAAATATAAATTTACTTCTATCAAAAAAAACTTCCACATCCACTAATTTCATATCCAAGCCGCGCTGTGTTATGCACGACTTACAATATTCAAAAGCTTTTTGCGAAATTTGTAGGTTATCTTGCGCCGCCTGACAATCTTCAGCAGATGCCATGCGCACAACAGGTGAAAGGGTCATGTCTGCCATATCCGAGGGAACTGTTTCTCGCAAAACAGCCACATGCCCAAAGCCTACGCCTTGTTCTGTCTCCACTATGACAGCATTACCTTCTGATAAGGGCATGCTCGCAGAAAAATAATACAGTTGTCCGCTAGGGCGGAAACGAATTCCAACAATCATATATTGCCTTCCAAAACGCTTTTGCGCTTTGTCTATGTGTTTATTCTAAACATGGCATTTTCTGCTAGAACAGCGTATCTGTCAAGTTTTGCTTTGGCAAAAACATATTTATTTTATTGATATTTTACTAAGAGGAGAAAGTTTTTTAAGAGAAAAGCTGTGTGCCGCTATAGGATTTTTTGGGGAATATATAAAAGTTATTGTTGTTATATCTTATGGATAAAAAAGAGTTTTTTTTTACTATATCAAAATAAATACAGATATGGAGGAGGCCTTTTTTTAAAAGCCTCCCCCAAAGAAACACTTACTCTAAAGCTTCAATATAAGCGCCGCTTGATAAACCTTCAAGCTCACAATGCAAGACTGCTTCCATGCCAGGGTGTACGGTATCCACCTTTTGCCCTAGGTGATTTTCTAAAGCATATACACCACTTCTCAACACAGGTCTTTGCCCTTGAGGCATAAAGACATAGGCATCACGTCCCGCATTCCACTGCGAGCGAACACTGACACGCCACACACCAGAAGAACGTTCTTCTTCTAAACGAGCTAAAAGAGGAGACATACCGCCACGCCCACGGGTATGAGCTAGGGCAAGCTTTTGATGCTTGGGCACAAAAAATCCTGTGCCTAAATCGCGTGATGTCCATTGCGCAATGTCATGCATAAGTTGCGGTAAGGCTTCTTTCCACCCTTGACGCGAAGGTAAGGAGGTCGCCAAGTCTATACCTCGGCGGTAGGCATCCACGGCATGCGCTGTATACGCGCCTGTACGCATGCGCCCTTCAATTTTTACTGCTTCTATTTTCTGCCGTACAAACCACGGTAAAAAAGGCAAAAGACACAAATCTTCTGGCGACCAAAAAGCAGAAAATCCTTCATCGCCTTGGGTTATTTCCCATGTTTCGGAGCCACTGCGCCAGCTTTCCTCAAAGGCTTGTACCTTGGTGGGCATGGGGCGGTATTCAAAACGGCAAGGCTGTGTGCACTGTCCCGCATTGGCGGGGCGATTATTAAGCCATGCAGAAAGCAAACATTGCCCCGATATGGCAAGACATTGCGCCCCGTGAACAAAACATTCCAATTCTACTTCTGGGCAAGCTTGGCGAATGGCGCGAATTTCTGCAAAACGTAATTCACGAGCAAGATTCACCCTTTCGGCGCCTTGCTCGTGCCAAAAGGCCACGGAAGAGGCGTTGCAAGTATTGGCTTGGGTAGATAAGTGGATGGGAATATGCGCAAAATGTTTTTTAGCCAGAGAAAAAACTCCTGCATCGGCAATAATATACGCGTCCACAGCAGCATTGGCGCCCAGCTCTAAATTTTCTACAGCGGCAGAAAGTTGGTTTTGGCGCGGAAAGGCGTTGCAACAGAAAAAAAGTTGCACACCAGCGGCTTTAGTTTTGGCGCGAGCCACATGTAAATCTTCTTGAGAAAAAGGACGCCCTGCACGCAAAGATGCTGAACCGCCAAGATATACCGCATTGGCACCGTATAAAATGGCAGCCTCTAATTGATCCATATTGCCCACAGGTGCCAACAATTCTGGAGAAAAAAAGGACGTTCCAGACGACGTTTCGGAGAAAGAATAAGGTGTTTGCATGACGTTTGTGTAGACCTAAGTGTCATGTGGGTCAAGTATAAAAGTACTCCTTCTCATGTAAAGATGAGACCGTTTTTACACAGGGTAGCCCATGACTCGACGTTGTTCTTTGAGGGCTTCAAGAATGCTTACATTAATACGTAAATTACCCTTACCGCATCCAAGGTGAATGGTGGGTTTTACAGAGCCGTGATAATCAGAGCCACCACTGACGCCCAAGTCATATTTTTTCGTCAAAGCAAGCATACGCGCTGTGGTTTCTTCGTCATGTTCGCTATGATGCACCTCTAAGGCGCATAAGCCTAAATTTTTTAAGAAGGCGACGTAATTATCAAGCCATTGCGGAGTGCAGCGAATAAGCCCAGGGTGTGCCAAGGATATGGTAGCTTGCGCTTCACGTAAAAGGCGAAAAACTTCCTCCACTTCAAAAATCTTTTTAGGCTCATAGGCTGGACAACCGTCGGCTAAATATTTGACAAAGGCCTCTTTTATACTTGTAACATAGCCTTTTTCTAAAAGCACAGCGGCAATATGTGGACGTCCTACGGCATTTTCTTCAGATTTTTGTGCGTCTTCAGAGGTGGCAGATTTACCTTTAAAAGGCGCGAGGACAGCCTTAGTTGCGCATTGCAATGTTTCTAAAAGTTTTCCGCCTTGCTGTCCTTTGGCTTTTTTTGCCATGCGCAAAACATCTTCATAGCTAATATCTATGCCCATTTTTTGTAGGCGTTCCACAATGACCACATTGCGCTGCATGCGGTTGTGGCGTAATTGCTTAAGGGCTTGCTCTAAGTCTTGCGCTTGTTGCGGTATCCATAAGCCTAAAATATGCACTTCGCCACACTCTGAAAGTACCGAAAGCTCGCAACCACGAATAACTTCTATATTATTTTCTTTGCCTTGCGCTTCTGCTTCTGCAAGCCCGTCTAAGGTGTCATGGTCAGTAATGGCAATGGCTGTTAAACCAAGCCAAGCCGCTTTACTCACCACTGCCGTGGGCGTGTCGCGACCATCCGAAGCCAAAGTATGCGTATGTAAATCAACACAATTTTTCATAAAGGCTCTCCATGCAAGGCGCGTTAGTAAAAAATATTCGTGTATTATGTGTAGCATAAAGCGCGCTTAGGGACAATGACTTATTGCGCATAAAGCGTTTTCCTCACCTAAGACGTAAAACATACAGGGGCTTTTGCCAAGTTTCATTTACAGCAGACAAAAGCATTGCTATCTCTAGGGCTTTGCGCTATTTTTCTTGAGCAATTATGCACCATAAAAAGTATTTACGCTTTAGCTACTTATACAGGATTAGCCATGAACAAAGAATTACTCAACATCCTTGCATGTCCCAAATGCCGCGACTCTTTGACCGTACAAACCATAAAAGGTAAAGATAAAGGGCTTATTTGCCAAACTTGCGCCCTTGTGTATCCCATCCGTGACGCTATTCCCATTATGCTTGTGGAAGAAGCCACTCCTTTGAAAACCGAAGGAAATTAACCATGCGTGTTCTTATAGCGTCCGATATTCACGGCGACCTTGAAAGCGTGCGTTTTTTGCAAGAAAAACACGCCGCTCTCAAACCTCAATTATGCGTGTTGCTTGGCGATTATTTATATCATGGGCCACGTAATCCTTTGCCCAAAAGCTATACTCCTATGGATGTAGCGCAGGTTTTAGGAGAGATATATCATAGCGGCAAGGTTATTGCTGTGCGTGGTAATTGTGACGCTCTTGTGGATGAGCAGGTATTGCCTTTCCCTCTAGTAGAACACGCGTCCATTTATGTGGACGGGCGTTCTATTTTCTGCGCTCATGGACATCAATTTGGACGCGACCCCGACTTTTCCAGCTTAGAAAATGAAAGTATTGCTCTTACTGGGCATGTGCATTTTTACGCGGCAGAACAACGTGGGCATGTGCTTTGGCTCAACCCTGGTTCTATTAGTCTTCCTAAGCAGGGAAATGCGCGTTCTTATGCTGTGTATGAGAACAATACTTTTACTGTATATGATACGCAAGACACTGTAGTTTTACAACATTGCTTGAAATAACGCAGTCAACGCATTGCGCTTTTTTATAGAGTTATTGACACATGACCACACTGTCCTCTTCCCCACCATACGCTCTTGCCTTGGCGTCGTGCACATCTTACGAACGCTCTTTAGTGGAAGATGCTCTTGCACAGGTGCTGACACAAAGCGGCATAGTGCAAGGGCAAGCACCCTTTCTCTCTCGTGGTATGCATGTGCTGGTAAAGCCCAATTTATTACGCCCTCATGAGCTGACCTGTACCCATGCCGAAGTGGTACGCGCTGTGTGTGTCTGTCTTTTGGAACAAGGCTTACGTGTAACTGTGGCGGATTCTCCAGGTTTTGGCACAGCGCAAGCCGTTGCGCATAAAATAGGTTTAACGCAAGCGCTACAACCATTGGGCATTGCGGTAGAAGATTTTTCAGATGTACGTCCTGTGCCTTTAGAGCACGCTTTGCATAAAAAATCTTTAGGCACATGGCACATTGCCCGTAAAGCTTTAGAAGCTGACGCCATTGTTTCTGTACCGCGTTGTAAAGCTCATGTGCAGATGCGCATGACCCTTGCCGTTAAAAATCTTTTTGGCTGTATTGCGGGTTTGCGCAAAGCCCTTGCGCATACGGTACAAGGTCGCTCTTTGGAAGATTTTTGCCAGAGTATTCTTTCATTATATGCGGCTTTGCCTCCTACAGCAGGAGTTATAGACGCTGTTGTTGCCATGCATAAACATGGGCCTAGCGGCGGAGAGCCTTACGCATTACATTGCATTGGGGCAAGCCCGTCGGCTTTGGCTTTAGATACAGGTATATATACACTTTTACAGCAAGAGCCTGCCCATATTCCTCTTTGGAAGTGTGCGCAAGACAATGCCTTAGCCGCAGCCTTTATGTACAATATTCACCACACTGGCGTACAACCGCCACATTTTTACCCTAGCACAACCTTAGGTGAATTTTTATTACCGCAAAATCTTATGCATGTGTCTTTTCAGCCACACAGACTTTTGCTCAGTTATATGAAACGCCTTTGGAGTCGTGTTTTTTAAGGAGAAGCTATGCCACGTATTTTACCTCATGAAACAGATATTTATGCACTTACTGACGCAAAGCTCAGTCTAGGAAGGCCTTTAGAATATGTGGCTCGTGAGCTCTTGGATGCTGGCGTTAAAATTTTACAATATCGCGAAAAAAAGGCTAAAGCAGGGCAAATGCTCGAAGAATGCCGTCTTTTACGCGCTTTAACCAAGGAAGCAGGCGCTTGTTTCATTGTTAATGACCATATTGACATTGCGCTCTTGGTGGAAGCTGATGGAGTACACGTAGGGCAAGAAGATCTTCCTGTGCCTCAAGTACGCCAGCTTGTGGGTGAGCGTATGCTTATTGGTTTATCTACGCACAGCGCGCAAGAAATGCACGCCGCCAAAGCTTGCGGGGCTGACTATATAGGTGTGGGGCCGCTTTTTGCCACGCAAACCAAGGAAGATGTGGTGGCTCCTGTGGGGTATACCTATTTGGATTATGCTGTGAAGCATGCCGAAATACCTTTTGTTGCCATTGGCGGCATAAAGACACACAATGTTGGCGAAGTGGTCAAACATGGGGCGTATTGTTGCGCTTTGGTGTCAGAGCTTGT
>CAYJFR010000131.1:0-1526 GCA_964369335.1 uncultured Desulfovibrionaceae bacterium
AAACCTCGTGCTTGCATCATGACAATGGCGTCGCACATGCGGCAAGAATAGCCCCATTCATTATCGTACCACATGACAATTTTTGTAAAATTCCCGTCTTGCACTGTGCAATACTCTGCCTCTACAATGGAAGAATTGCTGTTTCCTCTAAAATCAGAAGAGACAAGGGGCAGTTCATTGTATTCAATAATGCCTTTATGTGTGCTTTCTGCGGCTTTTTTCAATGTGGCACGCAAGGTTTCCGTATCAGTCTTATTTTCCAGTATGGCGGTAAAATCCACCACGGATACGGTAGGCGTAGGCACGCGCAAAGCATATCCGCTGAAACGTCCTTTCAAGGCAGGAATAACCTTGGCAACAGCTTCAGCGGCCCCTGTGGAAGTGGGCACAATATTCACTGCCGCGGCTCTGGCTCGGCGCAAATCGCTGTGTGCCATATCCAAAATACGTTGGTCGTTGGTGTAGGAGTGAATGGTGCACATGCAACCTTGATGTATGCCAAAAGTGTCGTGTACCACCTTGACCACAGGTGCCAAGCAATTGGTAGTGCAAGAGGCATTGGAAATCATATGATGCTTAGTAGGGTCATAATCCCCTTCATTAACGCCCATAACTAAGGTAAAATCCTCACCCTTGGCAGGAGAGCTGAAAAGTACTTTTTTTGCTCCTTGCTCCAAGTGTACTTTGGCTTTTTCCGCTGTACGAAATACGCCTGAAGATTCTATAACAATGTCTACACCATGTTTTGCCCACGGAATATTTTTGGGGTCGCGCTCACTGTAGCATTGCACTGTCCAATCTCCTACACGGGCTTCTTGGTCTTGAAGTTGCACATCTAAATGAGCGCGTCCATACAAAGAATCGAACTCAAGTAAATGAAAAGAGGTTGCGGCATCGCAAAGGTCGTTAATGGCAACAATTTCTACTTTGTCAGAAAAATCCTTATGCAAGATATGAAAAATTTGTCGTCCAATACGTCCAAATCCATTGATACCCACACGAACTTTATTCATGATTTTACCTCAAGTTTAGAAAGGTTTACTGGTACATACTGTATAGCCTAAAAAAGACCATAAGCTTTATTCATATAAAAAAACATAGGATAACGCGGGAAATGATTGAAGAAACGCTGTTTGGCGTTTTTCAAAGAAAGAAAACAAAGAATATGCCAAGAAAGGATAAGCACACTTTTCACAAATGACAAGAGCTAGCGCCCCCCTCAGACAAAAAAACTTGCCCCCGCACTCGTAATATTTTAGTATGACGTCTTTCTTAAAGAAAAGGGCATGCTTTGCCTATGCTTATCTTCATATTCTAACAGGTAACTATTTTAGTAGGACGTATTATATGTTTCATACTTGCCTCAAACGCTCTCGTTTTTCTCATCTTGCAGTACTTTTAACGTGCTCTTTAGGGCTTTCTGCATGCTTGAATACTGGACTTTTACGCAACGACCCGCAACCTTCTGACCCCGCGCAAAGTTCTGCACAATCCTCTCAATCCCAAGCACCCCAAGGAGCACCGGG
>CAYJFR010000131.1:1536-6630 GCA_964369335.1 uncultured Desulfovibrionaceae bacterium
ATCCGCCGCCACATCTGCCACCAGCGCCCTATTGGACGACGCGCGCTATGCGTGGAAGCTTGGCAATATGGAAAGAGCGGAAAATTTGTATAAGCAAGCGGCACAAGATTCTCAATTGAGCCGCGGCGAACAAGGGGAAGTGTGGGAACGCTTGGCTCTTGCCGCCACCTATAACGGGCGCCCTAATTCTGCTTTGGACGCTCTTGAAAAGTGGAATACCGCTTCCCCCGGCGCAGAAAATAGCCCTTTGTGGCAAGATGCGTGGTTCAGTAATATTCGTAATCTTTCCCCCGCCGCCCAAGAATCGGCAGTGGCGCATATGTGGGAGCAAAAGCACCGTTCTGAAGACGTGCGCGCTTTATCCGCTCTTGTGCTTATGGGACGCAGTTGGACAGGTGAGCAAAGCATGCAGGCCATGCC
The DNA here is from genome assembly GCA_964369335.1 of uncultured Desulfovibrionaceae bacterium. GTDB lineage: Bacteria > Desulfobacterota > Desulfovibrionia > Desulfovibrionales > Desulfovibrionaceae > CAYJAD01. Next base: position 1,957 of record CAYJFR010000131.1, read on the forward strand.
CTCAGTACGCGCGCTGTATACCAAGCAAGATATGCTGCGCAAACAGAATCTTGAGCGTATTTTCAGCAAGGAAATACAACATATTTCTGATGTTAATCTGCTTGACCTCAGTCAGCGTATTGTCAACGCCAAAGATTACACTTTCCCTGCTAACATAGCTTTATTAGAAGACGGTCGCCGTGGGCTTGGTCTGGATGTAAATGTTTTGGGTAAGGTGCAAGACCCGACATTGTACGCTGACCAAGGCATTGCCCAAAAAATATTGACGGGCATGGACGTAGGTGAAGTGAGCCTAGCAGGAAACTCCATTCCTTCCCTTGCTATGGCTGACTCTTTTACACCTCCCTCTGTGGGTACAGGCGCAGTGGGTATGTTACCCCAAGCGCAAGACAGCGCTGGCTTTCTTCCACCTTTGAGCGGTTCAGGGCAAGATATTTGTCTTGTGCTGGCTTTGCCGCAAAGTGGCCCCATAGCTAACATCAGTCAGCAAGTGCGTTCGGGTGCAGAGTCTGCCGTGCAAAAAATGAACGCCGCTGGCAAAAATATTCAAATGCAATATGTGGACACCGCTCAACCTAATTGGCTTGTACAATTACAAAGCTTGCCGCTCAACTGCGCTGTGGTGGGTGGCCCCATTCAAGAGAAAAATCTCACTCTTGCCAAAACAAGCGGCGCCACGGTACAACGCAATTTCTTTGCCTTTTTACCGTCTTTAACATCTTCCATAGGGCAAGATGAGGGCATAGTGGCATGGCGTTTCTTCCCTAGTCATCAAGACCAAGTAAACGCCCTACTGGACTTTAGCCGCCAATTAGGCATTAACGATTTTGGCTCTTTCTTCCCTGCAGACACTTATGGAACCAATATGAACGGCGCTTTTGCGGCGGCTGTGCGTAGCGGAGGCGGTACAGTGCGCGCCATAGGCTATAAAGGTACAGGCGCTTCTGTGTGGAATACTGCCGCCAACACGCTCTTTCAGCCTAAAATCACCAATACAAAGCCCGTATCTACAGCCACCTTCAGCGCTGTCTTTATTCCCGATACGTGGTCCAATATGGACGGCATTATGGCAGCCTTTAAGCAAAACGGTGAAACTCGTCAATTATTACTTGGTACCACCATTTGGGGGCAAAGCCTTGCCGCCGCTCAAGCCAATGCTGACACATTTCCTTTAGCCATTTTTCCTGCCCCTTTAAACCCCGCACAAAACTCTTTGGGCACAAACAGCCTATGGACAGCCATTGGCTATGACTTTGTGCAATTGGGGGCAAATCTTGCTTTAAATAATGTGGCACCTGCCAGCCTTATGAATACCAAATTGCAAACAGCACAAGGCTTTTCTTGGACAATGTCGCCCATTAATTGGGACACACAAGGTAAAGCCAGTCAAAAGCTCGGCATTTATCATATACAAGCCACAGGTATTGTGCCAGCTGACCCCAATATTATCAACCAACGCCGTGCTCAAGCGATCACACAATTTGACGCACAAAATGCCGGCGCAAAATAAACTAACCTCAAGTTTTAGGAATACTTTATGCCCATTACAACAGAAGATGTGCAACGTATGGCAAGCCTTGCTCGGCTCAATATTGATGCGCCCACGCAAGAACTTTTTGCAAAACAATTTGCAGATATCATAAGCTATATGGATATTTTGGCAGAAGTGGACACCAAGGACGCAGAAGCTTTATACAGCCCTGTTTTACACGACGCTGTGTTACGTCAAGATGCCGTACAAAATGAAGAAAAACGTCAAGACGTTTTACAAAATGCCCCTCAAAGTGACGGACAATATTTTATTGTGCCGCGTATAGTGTAGGTTATTATGAGCATACATACTTTAAGTTTACGTGCTGTGCGCGACGCGCTTGCTAAGGGTGAAGTCAGTGCGCAAGACGTTGTGCAAGCCGCTGTAGATCGCATTAAAGCCACAGAACCCCGTGTTCAAGCCTTGCTTGCCCAAGACTTGGACAATGCCTTGGAACAAGCCCAAAACATGGACAAAGCTGGCGTAGACAGCTCTAAGCCTTTGTGGGGCGTTCCTGTTACTGTGAAAGACGCTCTTTGTACTAAAGGGCTTACCACCACTGCAGGCTCACAGATTTTGAAAAATTTTGTGCCATTTTATGACGCCACTGCTGTACAAAAATTACGTGAGGCTGGCGCCATTATTCTTGCAAAAAATAATATGGACGAGTTTGCCATGGGTTCTACCACAGAAAACTCTTCTTATTATCCTACACATAACCCTTGGGACATTAACCGTGTGCCCGGTGGGTCTAGTGGTGGCTCTGCCGCTTCTGTGTCTGCCATGCAATGTTATGCTTCCTTGGGCACAGATACAGGCGGTTCTATCCGTCAACCAGCCTCTTTATGCGGCTGTGTGGGTATAAAGCCCACCTACGGACGTGTTTCACGTTATGGAGTCATTGCTTACGGTTCTTCTCTTGACCAAGTAGGGCCTTTAGGTCGTACTGTGGAAGATTGCGCCCTTGTGTTAGAAAATATTGCTGGGCACGACCCACGCGACACCACATCCGATCCGCGCTCCTTGGCAAAGAATGCTTACAGCACAGCCCTTAGCCAAGCCTCTGACCTTAAAGGCTTGCGCATAGGCATCCCCAAAGAATTTTTCACAGAAGGTCTTCATAGCGAAGTGGGCGACGCTTGCACCGCCGCTCTTGAAACCATGAAATCCCTTGGCGCGGAGCTTGTGGACGTGAGCTTGCCGCACACTACAGCTTCTATTGCTACCTATTATATTGTGGCTATGGCAGAAGCTAGTTCTAACTTGGCACGCTTTGACGGTGTGCGTTATGGTTTTAGATCTGAAAAAAGCCAAGACCTCGCTTCTTTATATGTAGAGTCTCGCACTGAAGGCTTTGGTAAGGAAGTACAACGCCGTATTATGCTGGGAACCTATGTGCTTTCTTCTGGTTATTATGACGCGTATTTTAAGAAAGCCGCTGAAGTACGTCATATTATTCGCGAAGACTACCGTAAAGCTTTAGAGTCTTGTGATGTTATTTGTGGGCCTGTGTCCCCTGTGGCGGCATGGAATCTTGGCGATATGGGCGGCGACCCCTTACAAATGTATTTGAAAGATATTTACACGCTTTCATTAAACCTTGCAGGATTACCTGGGTTAAGCTTGCCTGTAGGGCTTGGCAAAGAAAGCCGTATGCCCATTGGTTTACAAATCCTCGGTTCTGCCTTTGCAGAAGAGCAACTTTTCAGCATTGGGCATGTATTAGAGCAGGCTTTAGAGCCACTGCCTTATAATAATTGCTTATAATTTCTGTATGCATGGGGAGAGCTTTGAGAAAAAGGCTCTCCTCATAAACACACAACAACAGAATATCCTCTCCTTTTACCATTTTCCTTTACAAAATTCTCAGCAATGGCTACTCTTAGTACAGGACTCCCAAGGGCGCATAAAGTTTTTCACTTTATGTGACATCTCGTTACGAAAATACCCACATTCACCCCTTAAGATACTACGGATGTACATATGTATATTATAATCGGTTTAGTCATTGTTATGGGCAGTGTTGTTACAGGCTATACCATGGCCAAGGGCGACTTTCTTATCCTCTTTCAACCCGCGGAATATGTTATTATTCTTGGCGCGTGTTGGGGAGCTTTTTTTGCCTCGCAAACCAAGTATACATGGAAGCTTATTGTGGGGAGTTTCAAGCATATTTTCGGTGACCCAGGTTCCAGTAAAGAAAAATACATAGACACCCTCGCCCTACTCTACGCTCTTTTTTCCAAGATGCACCGCGAAGGCGTTATCAGTATTGAAAGTGATGTGGAGCAACCAGAGTCCAGCGCCATTTTTTCTAAGTATCCCTCTATATCTCGTTCTAAAAGAACAGTGAATTTTATCAGCGATACTTTACGTGTATATCTCACCACAGGCGACCCTGCTGACATTGACAGCCTTATGAAAATCGACATGCACACCATGCATGAAGAAGAATTGCTTCCTGCCCATGCTGTAACCCATATGGCAGAATCCATGCCGGGTATGGGTATTGTGGCCTGTGTTTTGGGTGTTGTGCTTTCCATGGGTAAAATTAACGAACCCCCCGAAGTTCTCGGTCACTATATTGCCGCCGCCTTGGTGGGTACTTTTATTGGTATTTTGTTCTGTTACGGTTTCTTTGGCCCTATGGGTGCTAAATTAGAAAATCACGCTCACGAAGAACATTTTTACTTCAACTCTATTAAAGAAGCCGTTGCGGCAGCCATTCGTGGCTCCACACCGCTGATCTCTGTGGAATACGGACGCCGTGCCATTCCACAGGGTTTTCGTCCTACCTTTGCAGAGATGGAAGAAAAGTTGAAAAATTCATAGGGAAACGCTGAGTATAGAGTATTTTTGTTCTCTGACAAGGAAAGTGAGTTTTGGGAAGCGCGCAGTATATAGAGACATATATAAGCGTTTCACAAGGCGAGCTTGACGCAGTCAGAGGGCAAAAAGACATGTAATCAGCGTTTCCATAATATATAACTATACGGAGAGTAACTCTATGGGCGGAGCATGGAAAGTTGCGTATGCGGACTTTGTGACAGCCATGATGGCTTTCTTTCTGCTCTTATGGATTTTAAATATGGCGCCTCCAGAAACAAAAGCGGGGCTTGCGGCGTATTTTGCGGGTGAAAGTT
>CAYJFR010000132.1:0-3412 GCA_964369335.1 uncultured Desulfovibrionaceae bacterium
TCTTCATCGGTGGTGAAGCAGGTACATGTGGGACATACGCGCGTACATCCAGTACATAAAATACAAGACGGTGCTATGCGCGCCCATAATTCATGTTCAAAACCGTGCTGTAGCGCCGCCTGAACTATACTAAAATCCGCCTTTACCCTAAAAGCCGCCACACTCTTTTCTTGCAGGGCAGTTTTTTGCTCAAGAAGATCATTGTCATACAATGTTTGCAAAAGAGTGCTAATAACAGCTAGTAAATACTGCCCTTTTTCGCTATGAATTTGTATCAAATAACCTTGTTCTAAGGGCGTCAGCTCCACATCGGCACCAGATTTGTGCTCTTTACAGGCATGAGGAACAAGAAAAGGCCCTGTTCCTAGTGAGGCACAAAAACACTGCCCGCTGGGCTGTGTACAGTTGATAGCCACAGTGAACAAAGCTTTTTGCCGCTGTGCGTACAGCATATCAGTGTATTCTTGAGAGAAAAAGGCGTGCGTATAGGCAAGACCATAGGCATCACAAGGGCGAATACCAAAAAGAAGTATATCCTTGACGCCACCGTGTGCACTATTTTCACAGCTATCAATATCTTGACCTAAGAGGGACGCTTGCACAGCGTCTTGTACAAAAATCTTCTCTGAGCCCTCCCAAGAAAAAAGCGTTTCTCTGGGAGCAAAAACAAAGGACTTGGGAGACGTGGACGTTAAGACATATTGCTGCGGTTCACAGGTGGGCGCATGGTCGTAGGGAGCAAAATGCACATCCTGTCCTGTTCCTTGTGGTGTAAAAAGCGCATAAGCCTTATTCCAAAGCGCGAGCGCCGCCTCTACATGATTATATGGTAAAAAAAACACAATATATCCCCTTATATATCCACATTTTATATACAGCGCAAATAATATGCACCCTATATTCTTCAGCGTGTAAGAAGATTTATCTATTTTTCCGCAAAATGCAACTCATATACAAGGCATACAGTAGTCTTTAAAAAAGACTTGCCTCAGATTAAAAAGAGCGTAATATAGCAGAAAGGTGTATTTTTTATTAGAGGTATTTTTGTGTACAACTCTAAATAATAGTCTTTTTTAGACGATAAGTATCTATTGAGAGAGAAAGTCACAACCTCTGACTACTCACAAATTTTTCACAATACGACACAGGAGATAGCATGAAACTGGACCTCTTAAAAAAAATGTTGCTATACATTCTTGCCCCTACCGTCCTTGGCTTAGGCATTCTTGCCGTCGTGGCAGGGGTAATAGCAAAAGAAGAGTTTACAAAAACAACTGACACACAATTACAAGAGCTTGCACGTGTTCAGGCCAGTGAACTCAATAATATTATGAATTTCGTGCAAAATCTCGCTGTTTCCACCAGCGATTTGCCCTTTATGAAGCAATTTGCGCAAATGCAAACCACAGAAGCTGATTCAGAAGCTTTCAAAGAAAGACAAGCTGCCATCAGTAATTATTTTAAGACCTTTACCCGAGATTATGACGATCTGGCAGGCGTGTTTACCATAAACCTTCAAGCCCAAGTCACAGCCCACGCTGACCCTTCGCTCATTGGCTTTGACGCCAGCACGCGCCCTTTCCTTATGGAAGCCCTCACAGGAAAAAACACTATAGGTCAACTAGTTTCTGCCACCACAAATACCTTATCAACTTTTGTTTCCAGCCCCATTTATGTGGACGGAAAAGTCAACGGCGTTATAAGCTTCCTTGTGGATATGGAAAAACTCCACAGCAAAACCACAGGCGCGCTGTCCTTAACGCCTTCCATGCGTAGCTATGTGTATGATGAAGAATTTACCATACTTATGGATAATGAAAAACGCTTTTTAGGCACTAGCGATGCCTCTCTCTCGCATATTCCCGACATTCGTCACCAAAAAAATGGCAAAGTACAATTTGTCTTTGAAGGTGTAGAATCCGTAGGACATTTTGCCTACGTACCTGATTTTGGTTGGTATGTTATTATTGACACCCCTTATGCAGAAATCTCTGCCACTAGCAATGATTTAGTCACTAATATCAGTATTATCGCTGCCATTATCGCTCTTGTGGTCAGTGTTATTATTATTGTAGTAGCAAGAAGCATTGCCCTACCCCTTAAAGCGGGCGCTGCCATTGCCACCTATGTGGGTGAAGGTAATTTGAAGCTCACCGCGGAACAAGAAAGTACTTTTGGCCAGTGTAATTTACGCAGTGACGAAATCGGCGAACTTTCCAAGGGTCTGCAAACCATGATTCACAATCTTGCAGACATTGTGCAAAAAGCAGACGAAGCTACCGCCAACGCCCAAAAAGCCCTTGCCGAAGCAGAACAAGCCCAAGAAGCTGCCAGCATTGCCGCAGAGCAAGCCACGCAAGCCCGCCGCGAAGGTCTTTTAGACGCCGCCAGACAGTTGGAAGGCGTGGTCAATATTGTGGCCTCTGCCTCTGAACAGCTTTCGGCACAAGTGGAAGCGTCCACCAACAGCGTCAATGACCAAGCCAGCCGCATTGCAGAAACTGCCACAGGCATGGAACAAATGAACAGCACTATCATTGATGTGACCAGAAACGCTGTTTCCAGTGCAGACATTGCCAACACCACCAAGGAAAAGGCCATGTCTGGTGCACAAATTACACAAAAATGCAAGCAAGCCATCAACAAAGTGCGTGAAGACTCCATCACCCTACGCACCAATATGAACGCCTTGGCAGAACATGCACAGTCCATCAATACCGTTATGGGTGTTATTTCTGACATTGCCGATCAAACCAACCTCCTTGCCCTCAACGCTGCCATTGAAGCGGCGCGCGCTGGTGAAGCTGGTCGCGGCTTTGCCGTAGTTGCCGATGAAGTACGTAAGCTTGCAGAAAAAACCATCACCTCTACTACCGATGTTGCCAACGCTATTACAGCCATTCAGCACAGCACAGAACAAAATGTGAAGCAAGTGGACATAGCGGTGCAAAGTATTGAAGAAGCCACCACTCTTGCCAATGAAAGCGGCATTGCTTTGGAAGATATTCTTGAAATGGCAGAAATGAGCGCTGGCGGCGTGCGCAATATTGCCACAGCCAGTGAAGAACAAGCCGCTACCATGGATGAAATCACACGCTCCATTGATATTATTAACAGCACAGCCAATGAAACGCGTAATGCCATGGAAGAAGCGTCACACGCTGTGGCGGCACTTTCCACACAGGCACAAGAGCTTTCTGCCATTGTGGAAGATTTGAAAAATAACTAAAGCCTCTGCATAATTGTACGGCAAAAGCTCTGTGTCAAAAAATCATAGAGCTTTTGCCCACACACAAGAAAATATCTGTACTTTTTGAGTATAACCTACCTATACAGTAGTATTTTTTGGTGTATTTTCCCTCTAAAAAGTCATTTCATGCTTGACAAAGCCTTGAGCCATGAATAAGTTTTT
>CAYJFR010000132.1:3512-6602 GCA_964369335.1 uncultured Desulfovibrionaceae bacterium
CCTTTCTCAAGCAAATCTTTCAAGGGCACAAGAGCGCCATATGCTGTTGGAATCAACAAGGCGAGGTGCAGTATTGCTCCCAAGCTTTTTTAGATATTTTTAAATCCAAGGATATGGAGGATATTAAGGCAAACTTCTCCTCTTATAATCCTGAGATACAGCCCAACGGAACACCCTCCGCACAAGGGAAAAAAGATTTTCTCAAAAAAGCCTTAGAAGAAAATTATTTACGTATTTTTTGGCAACATAACCCGCCTCAAAGCGGCGAAAAAATGGTAGAATACACGCTGACCACCTTATGCTTTGAAGACATGACTCTCATTGTGGGCTTTATGCACAATGCAAAAAACAGCGAATATAAATACGCCACTGACAGCAACATCAAAACTATCTTAGACGCAAGCCCCACAGCCATGTGCTTATGGAGTATAGATTTTAAGCTTATAGACTGTAATAAAAGCTTCCTTGAGCTTTTTAACATTCCCAAAGCAGAGGACTATCGCCTCAATCCCACCAAATACTACCCCAAAATCCAAGCCAATGGCAAAGACTCCGTCAGCTATGCAGAAGAAGAAATCATTAGAGCCACAGAAGAAGGACAAAGAAAATTGGAGTGGATTTGGTATGATGGTGACGGTGAGCCTTTCCCCACACAAGTTATTTTGCGTAAATTTCTTTATGACGGACAAGAATTTATTGCTGAATACATCTATGATTTGCGTGAGTTACGAGCCACACAAGAATTAGCAAAAGACGCGGAAGAACGTATTAAAATCATGCTTGACGGCATGCCTTTAGGCTCTAATATTATCAATAAAGACTTTAAAAACATTGACTGCAATCTGGCGGCACAAACAATTTTTGGCTTTAAGCCAGAGGAAAAAGCAGAATATCTTGAGATATTTCCCACCCTATCGCCTGAATTTCAAGCCAACGGCGAGGCCAGTTTAGAACTTCGTCAGAAAAACATAGCCAAAGCCTTTGAAGAAGGTATGCTCAACTTTGAATGGATGCATAAAGACCGCGCCGGCAATCCTCTTCCCACAGAAATCACCTTAGTACGCACAATACATAATGACGAAGAAGTTCTTCTTGCCTACACACGCGATTTACGCGAGCTCAAAGCCTCTCAAGCCAAAGCCGAAGAAGCCGAATTACGCAATCAAGCCATCATCGACGCTAGCCCCATTGGTGTACATTTTTGGAATGAAGAAAAGCAGCTTATTTATTGCAATATAGCCTGTGCCAATCTTTTTGGATATGATAACAAAGAGGAATATTTAACTAACTTCATGACCACCGTGCCAGAATTTCAACCTGACGGAAGCCCCTCTGCGCCTATTATCCAACAAGGCTTAATAGACGGTTTTGAAACTGGCTATGGGCATGCAGATTTTACCTGCATCAACCCATTCACTCAAGAAGATGTCCCCGTTGAAGTGTCTATACGCAGAGTTTCCTATAACAATAAAGCTAATATTATTAGCTACATTAGAGATTTGCGTGAACACAAAGCCATGCTGGCAGAAATTCACGAAACAGAAGAACATTTACGAGCTGCAAAAAAGTTGGCAGAAAAACACGCCCAAACCAAGAGCGAATTTCTCGCCAATATGAGCCATGAAATACGCACGCCCATGAACGGTATTTTGGGTCTGCTCCATCTTTTAGAACACACAGAATTGAAAAACAATCAGCTCTACTATGTGCAAAAATCCCTCTTTTCCGCCAATAATCTCATGCGTATTATTAATGATATTCTTGATTTTTCCAAAATCGAGGCGGGAAAACTAGAAATGGAAATAGCGCCTTTCAGCCTCAGAGAGCTTTGCACCGAAATTTACGACTTATACGAGCCTTTAAGTACAAAAAAAGGAATCAAGTTTTTCATCGAAAAAGGCACGCATCCTTTCACTGTCATCTTGGGCGATGCCCTGCGCTTAAAGCAAATATTGTTCAATCTTGTGAGCAATGCCATCAAATTCACCTCTGAGGGCACTGTGACTCTCAGCATTGAAGAGGCCACACAAAAAGGCGAAGAACTGCATTGTCTTTTTGCCGTACAAGACACAGGCATAGGTTTGAGTGAAGAACAGGTAGACAAACTTTTCTCTGCTTTTACTCAGGCTGACTCTTCAGTGACGCGCAAATTCGGCGGTACAGGTCTTGGGCTTGTTATTTCACGCAGTATAGCCAAAATGATGCACGGCGACATTTGGGTAACAAGCGAGCTTGGCAAAGGCTCTACCTTTTACTGCTCTGCCGTATTTGCCATAAGCCCCCAACAAGATACTATTAACTCTCTTGAAGGCAGAGGCAACACCCTTGTAGAGCTGCCCTTGGGTGAGGGACATATTCTGCTTGTGGAAGACAATGAAATTAATCAGCTTATTGCCGAAGAACTACTACAGAAAGTAGGCTATACGGTGGAAATTGCCAATGACGGGCAAGAAGCCTTACATATGCTGGCGCAAAACAGCTATGACCTTGTGCTTATGGACATTCAAATGCCCATTATGGACGGGCTCACCGCCACTCAAAAAATCCGCGAGCAAACGCAATTTGCCGACCTGCCCATCATTGCCATGTCTGCACATGCCATGACAGGCGATAAGGAAAAAAGTTTGTCTTGTGGCATGAATGACCACCTCACCAAACCCATTGACCCAGAGCTTTTATATACAACCTTGTACCATTGGCTTGGCGAAAAAAAGTCATAGCCTGGCAAAGTCTTCAAGTGGGTAATCTTGAACCATATATGCGAGTTGAAACAGCCCTAAGCGCTTTTTTGTCCTTTCAAGCCTACGCTGGCGTAATTTTCCGTGCTCTTGCTCTTTAAAGCATTTCAACTTTATTTTTTTCGGCTGCTGTATACCGAAAGTAAAAAGTCTTCCTGCCATTAGGATTTTTTCTTGATATAGGATACACGAAAAAGTAGAGGGAGCTTCCAAGGCTTATTTCTTGCCTTTTATCTGTAGGCTTGATTTTACGAAGTGCCATATCTGAAATTTGTTTCATGGTCGTATTCCCCTTTATTTTCTGAAGAATAGGGGAAAGCATGGTACTATGTAAAATGTTGCATAGTACATT
>CAYJFR010000133.1:0-317 GCA_964369335.1 uncultured Desulfovibrionaceae bacterium
GTTTATGTGGCACGGCTCAAAATTCCGCCCTTATGCCATTATGGGACTTATATGGGCGCTGATATATCCCAGCGCTTGTGTGGGCATTCGCGCCTATCATGAAGCAGACTTACGCGCCCATTTACAACAAGAAGTTATGGTGCAAGAACAAGGTGCTTTAGTGGATGTGGCAGTGTATCCAGACGCCTTTGCGCCGTACTATTGGCGCGCTGTCTACCAAACGCAAAAAAAATATGACAACTCTGTAGCTGACGCTTTTACATGGCCTCAGGGTAAAAGTCGTATAGGCTATATGTTCCCTTCAAGTGACAATACGG
>CAYJFR010000133.1:327-6507 GCA_964369335.1 uncultured Desulfovibrionaceae bacterium
CGGCTTTAATCTTTGGGGAAAAATACATTCTCCGCTTTTATCCTTTCCCGCATTTCCGCAAGACTTGGCACAAAGCCTTGCGACACAAAGCCGCCGAGGGCGTGCCTTTATGGATTTTACCTTCATGCCCATTATGGAGAAAAAAGCCATGACGCCCTCAGAAGAAGAGCTTGGCGTATATGATTTACGCTTTTCTTCTATGCTTTTGTCTATACATGAGCTTGTAAGTGTTCGTAATGAAGGAAAAGCCACGTTTTTATTGAAAACAAAACGTGTTGTACCGTCAGACCAACAAAGTACAACAGGTCACACCTTATCGCCTCAAGTGCCTTGGCAAGAAGTACGCCTTGCTTTTGCAGGCTCAGGACAAGATTCCGGTTGGCAAAAACCTGTGAAGCCTATCTCGCCGTCGTGGTGGGAAAAATTGGTGGGTATTCCCTATTAAAATACTATGCACACGCCTTTAAAGCATGTTCATAGAAAAAGTTAGATTTATACCTAGTATAAGTCTGGTTAAGGATATGTTATGTCAAAAGAATTTACACATATGAGCGGTGACGGTTCTATTACTATGGTAGATGTACGCTACAAAGAAAACTCACAACGCGTCGCCATTGTGCGCGGTTTTGTACACCTTTCTACACAAACGCTGACCTTATTACGACAAAAAGCTTTGCCAAAAGGGGACGTGCTGACCACAGCAAAAATTGCAGGTATCATGGCAGCAAAAAATACCGCCTCACTCATTCCCTTGTGTCACCCTCTTTCTTTATCCTATGTGGATGTACGCTTTACTGTGCGCGACACCGCCGCCTTACACGGCATTGAATTAGAATGTGAAGCGCGTACTGTAGGCCCTACTGGCGTAGAAATGGAAGCTCTGGTGGGCGCACAAGTAGCGGCGGCAACCATTTATGATATGTGTAAAGCTGTACAAAAAGACGTAGTCATCGACGGTATGCACTTGGTGTATAAAAGTGGCGGAAAAAGTGGTAAATACTGCGCCGCCAACTATACAGCAGAAGCTACTTCCACGCCTGCTGAAGGTGACTAATGGAACTGCCGTATATTGACCCCATTGCTTTTAGCATAGGCTCTTTAGAGCTGCGCTGGTATGGCATTATGTATATGCTGGCCTTTGGTACGGCTTGGCTTTTGGGACGTTATCGCGCATCACGCCCGCATAGCACATGGACGGGGGCGCAATTTGACGACGTGCTGACCTATGGTATGTTCGGGGTTATTTTAGGGGGGCGTCTGGGCTTTGTGCTCTTTTATGATTTACCAAGCTATATTTCCGACCCCACGGAAATCTTGCGTATTTGGCATGGGGGCATGTCCTTTCATGGCGGCTTATTGGGCGTACTCTTAGCCCTCTACATATACGCCAGAACACACGGGCGCACCTTTTGGCAAGTGATGGACTTTGTAGCACCCTTGGTAGCACCGGGTTTGTTTTTTGGGCGTATAGGCAATTTTATTAATGGCGAGCTTTGGGGTAAAGTGACAGACAGTGCTTGGGGTGTTATCTTCCCTCACGCTGGCGCTTTACCAAGACATCCTTCGCAACTGTATGAAGCCTTTTTTGAGGGCTTGGTGCTGTTTTTTGTGGTGTGGTTTTTCTCTAGTAAAAAACGGCACGTCGGCGCAGTGGCAGGGCTTTTTGCCTTGGGTTACGGTATGGCGCGCTTTGGAGTGGAATTTGTCCGCATGCCCGACGCTCATTTAGGATATTTGGCTTTTAATTGGCTCACTATGGGGCAAGTGCTTTCCTTACCGCTTATAGCCATAGGTGTATGGTTATTATTACACAAAGAAAAAGCTTAAGAAGAGCTGAAAACACCTTACGACATATAAAATGCCGCTCTTTGTATATTCAAAGGGCGGCATATCTTCTTGACAGGGTATGACGTATGTGTGTATATGACTTTGTGCAGTAAAAAATAGCACACGGAGGTAATATGTCTAAAGAAGGTGCCATTGAAGTAGATGGCGTGGTGCAGGAAGCTCTTCCTAACGCCATGTTTAAAGTGGAGTTAGAAAACGGACATGAAGTTCTTGCGCACATTTCTGGAAAGATGCGTAAGTTTTATATTCGTATTCTTCCCGGTGACAAGGTGAAAGTTGAACTTTCTCCTTATGACCTTACACGCGGACGTATTACGTACCGTATGAAATAGCCTTGCATAGTTCCATCAGGAACCATATGCAAAGAAGTGCGCTATAAGTCTGCGGTATGTTGCAGACTTGTGGGGCACTTTTTTTATAGTTATTGTTGTAATATGTTTTGCACAAAAGCGCGCATGTGGGCAAAATCAGCGCAACGTCCCAACCAAATTTTTTCTTGTTCCAGCGCTTGCCCTACAAACATATCAAGCCCGTCTTGTACTTGCCAACCAGCGGCTTGAGCCTCATGTAAAAAACGGGTTTCTAAAGGATTATACACAATATCATAGGCAAGGCTGTTTTTTTCTGCATTTTGCCCTAGATTTTGCACCAATGCCTTATGAGCGTAGGGAGTTTCGTCTAGTAAGTCTCCTTGCATACCAAGAGGGGTGGTATTAATAAGCCAAGGGGCTTTGATAGTGTATCTTTGTTCCCAGTCCACGGGGACAAGATTAAACTCTTCACTGAGCGCCAGAGCTTTTTCTTTATTTCTGTTGCTGATAAATATTTTTTGCATGCCTTGGCTGCGTAATTGCTTTAACCCCACAATAACCGCCCGTGCGGCACCACCAGCGCCTAAAATCATGGCGCGGCTGGGCACTTTTCGCCCTTGTAAAGGATGTAAAAAGCCGTGTACGTCGGTATTGTCGCCCCAAAGAATATTACCTTCTTTGTATAAGGTGTTCACAGCGCCCACACTTTTGGCGCGAGGGGTGATTTCATCCACCAAAGAGGTAACAAGTTCTTTATGCGGAATAGTCACGCAAGCGCCGGCATACGCGCCTTGGCGCATAGAGGTTATAAAAGCAGGAACCTCCGCGGCATCCATAGGACAAGCTGTAAAATGTCCATCATAGTTTAATTGTGCAAAAGCCTCGTTATGAAATGCAGGGCTCATACTGTGTCCGAGGGGCTGACCTATAATGCCGTATATATTTTTTTCGTTGTGCATGATAAAAACTCTGTCAAAGGGTTCATGGTAAACAGCGGTAGAAAATCTCTGCCGCCTTTATGAAAAATACCCGAGCCGCATGAAAAAGGCAACTTTGTATTTTTTGCAATACCTTTTCTTGGTCTGTTTTTTGCATATATACTAAGAACTATGTCATTTTACTAACGGGTGGTTCTATGTCTTTTATTTTTTCCATGCAAAAAATCCTTGAGTACCGAGCCATGCTTGAAGAAGAAGCCAAGGTGCGCTTGAGTAAAGCTCAACAAATGTACAAAAAGGAAGAAGCCTATTTTTTAGCCACACAAGAGCAATTACAAGAGAAAGACAAAGAAATGTGTGAAAATAGGGCTATGGATGCGGGATCACGCTGGATTTTAGAAAATTACATTAAAGGCTTACAGGCAGATTTAAGTCAAAGTTACATACGTCTGAAGCAATTGCATGAAAGTGTGAATCAGTGTAAAGAAATGGTGCTCATACGAGCAAAAGATAAAAAAGTTTTAGAAAAGTTGAAAGAAAAACAGCAGGAGCGTCACCATGCTGAAGAAAGAGAACAAGAAAGAAGAAGCAACGATGAAATCGCAACCTTACGCTTCAACATGGTCAATATCTAGAGTATTTAAAGCCCTTTTGGGGCTTGGAATATTCAAGATAACCATTTTTGTAGCCATAGGGGTGGGCTATACTCCCAGTCTGAGTTTTTTGAATGACTTTGCTGTGCAATTTGAACAATACGCCACAGAGACAGGTCTTATTCAAAAACCTGACACAGCTTCAGGAGGCTTTGCTAGTCCTACAGCGGAGGCGCCACAAAGCGCGTCTGCTCCTGTGGGCAAAGACCCTGCCATCTTTTCTGTGATTCCTGCACGCAATGAGCCCCAAGTGGACCCACAAGGTTCTGCGGCGGTACGTGCTGTTTTAGGCGCTTCTGGTCAACGTAGACAAGCTTCTACTAATGCAGTGCAACAACAAGCACCACAAGCTACGCCTGTCACGCCCGTAGTGCAACAACCCAAACAAGAAGATATTTCGTGGTGGGATGATTTTTCTGCCTTAAAAAATTTACCCATTCCGCGCCTTGGAGTAGACCAAGTGGCCTATGCGGCATCCTTAGACACGCCTTTGTCTGAGCCTCCAGCGCCGCCTGTATCTCAAGGAACAAGCCCTTTCACGCCTCCTGCGCAAATTCTCCCTGCAGGAGTAGCAGGACCTAAGGTTACACCACAAACAGGTGTGAGCGCCACTGAAAGCCTTCTTGTGCCTACCACAAACCCACCAGCGCCACAGCTTGACAACTATATGCCGCCTGAAGATCCCAATCAGAAAGAGCAAGAGTTGGCGCGCCGCGAGCAAGAAATTTTATTGTTGCAAAGGCAAATGGAGCAACGCTTGCAAGAATTACAATCTGCAGAGAAAAAAGTGCAAGATATGCTCAAAGAAGCAAAAAACACCGAAGCGCAGAAAGTGAACTCTCTTATTGCCATGTACTCCAATATGAAGCCCCGTCAAGCCGGCGCCGCTTTGGAAAGTTTAGATGATAATATTGCGGCAAAGATTCTTATAAGCATGAAAGCTAAGGAAGCAGGGGAAATTTTAAGCTATATGAACCCTGTGAAAACAGCTAAATTGACCGAGCTTTTGAGCCGCATGCGCATTGAACAGTAAGGTTTTATCATAATTACGTAAAAATAAAACTTTAGTATTCTCTGTTTTCTTTGGACAGCCTTTAGAAGGAAAGATAGCAATATGAATAATCAAAGAGATATATCAATAGATATGTTAAGAATCTTATCTATTTTCTTTATGATGCTTCTTCATGTATCTGCTCATAACCTCTCTCTTGTTTCAGTAACATCGTTTTCTTGGCAAGTATTTAATGTGTATGATAGTATAAGCAGATTTTGTGTTCCTGTTTTTATTATGATTTCTGGAGTATATTTTCTTGATCCTAAAAAAAATATTAGCCTTAAAGATATTTATTTTAAAAGAATACTAAGGTTAGCTGTAGCACTTGTATTTTGGAATTTTTGCTATTCGTTACACAGCCTGCTCTTATATGAAAAATTAGGAAATGATACAATTTCTACATACTTTTTATATTCTACTATATTTGGGCACTATCACTTATGGTTTATATATACCCTAATAGGGCTATATTTAATTATACCTTTTTTAAAGAAGATAACAGAAAATGATTTTTTAACAAAATACTTTCTAATTCTATTTTTAATATTTTGTTTAGGAGGAAACTTTCTAAAGTTTAAAGAATTTTTCCCAACTATTATTGAAACATTATTAAGCAAATCAAATTTAAGTTTTTTTATGGGTTTTTCTGGTTATTTTGTACTCGGATATTTCTTGTATAACTACCATATGCCAAAAAAATATCAATATATTATATATATAACTGCTGGTATAAGTATATATTTTACAATATATATGACAAATTTATACTCAAATATTTTGGGAGAACCCGACTTCTACTGGTATAAATATTTATTACCAAATACATTTTTTGTAGCCACTGCTATATTTGTATTTTTTAAATACAAAGTATCTTTAATAAAAATTTCGCAGCGATGTCAAAAAAGTATAGTATCTTTATCTAAGTTATCTTTTGGAGCATATCTTGTTCATGATTTTTTTAATCTGCTCTTCAGAGATTTAGGCTGGTTGAATTCATCGGATAATCCAATTTTTTTACTACCAGCTAATACTGTGATGATTTTTACGCTAAGCTTCATTATAGCGTTTTTGCTGAGTACAATTCCATTCTTAAACAAGTATATTTTATAAAAGCTAGATTATAATTACGCGAAAGTGTACTTTGAAGAAATTCTAACGACAAAATATGGCGCAGCCATCGAAACAGGTGATAAACGGCGCTTTTGGGCGCAGTAATACAACATAATTCAACTTAAACTGAATTATGAAATAAATTCTAATCCACTATTAAAGAAGAGGCTTTACTTTACCTTTTGTAGAGCACACTTTTTAAACAGCTTACGAAGTGTATATGTCCCGCTATAAATGTATTATAAGCTATGTAGGAACACGCTACG
>CAYJFR010000134.1:0-6458 GCA_964369335.1 uncultured Desulfovibrionaceae bacterium
CCGTTTAGTAGAAGAAATCTTCGCTGAAACAGCTTCCCAAGAAAAAGAGCACGCCAAGCGTCCTTTCAAATTCCTTGAAGGCGGCGAAGTAGAAATCGTGGGCGCTTTCCCTGCTGGTATCATCGACAATACCACCAACAACCTCATTGCTTCTGCCGCTGGCGAAAAGCATGAGTACGAGCATATGTATCCTGAAATGGCTGCCATTGCAGACAAAGAAGGTTTCGGTGTAGTTGCCGCTGTTATGCGCAACATTGCCATTGCAGAAGAATTCCACGAAAGACGCTTCCTCCAGCTTGCAAAACAAATTGAAGAAGCCAGCATGTTCCAACAACCTGAGCCTGTTATTTGGCGCTGTTTGAACTGTGGTTGGTTGCATGAAGGTAAATCCGCTGCTAACCTTTGCGCCGCTTGCGCACATCCTACCGCGCATTTCGAAGTATTGTACCACACTTATGGCTAAAACCATCTTAGCCTAGAAGCATTACTCCTTATTCATACGCATATAAAGGACTGGGGCAACTCAGTCCTTTTACTTTATGGTATGCAAACGTGCTTTTTTAATACCTTGACTTTCATGCTCAAACATTAAATTATGCCACGCAGATATTTTGTTCAAGGAAGAGACACTATGCCCACAAAAAAAGAGTACAAAGTTACAGCCATTGTTTCCGTATATAAAGCTGAAGAGTTTTTACAAGCTTGTTTAGAAGATTTGGTACAACAAACCATTTTTGAACAAACAGAAGTTATTATCATTGATGCCTGCTCACCAGAAAATGAAAAAGCCATAGCTCTCTCCTTCACTCAAAAATACGAAAATATCATCTATGTGCGCACCTCGGAGCGTGAGACTTTGTACGCTTCGTGGAACAGGGGTATCAGTATGGCAAGTGGGCAATATATCACCAATGCCAACGCCGACGACAGGCACGCGCCCCACGCCTTTGAGCGCATGGCAAAGGAACTTGACGAACATCCCAACGTGGCTTTAGTCTATGCAAAATACCGCATCACAGCAGAAAAAAACGCTCTTTTTGCCACGGCACCTATAAAAAGGCAATTGGAGTGGATTGAACATGACCACCTTAATCTCTTACGCCGTACAGAAGTAGGCCCTCAACCCATGTGGCGTAAAAGCGTTCATGAGGAGCTTGGGGTTTTTAAGCCAGAATTCACTGTAGCTGGTGATTATGATATGTGGATGCGTATTTCTGAGCACTACCCCTTACGCTATATTCCCGAAGAATTGGGCTTGTGTTTAGAGTATGACAATAATCTTGAAGCGGCTAATCCTCAAAAAAGCTATGATGAAAGTTGGCTTGTAAAAAAAGCGGCATATCATCGCTTTATGCTTCCAAATTTTTCTTCACAAACACCTATAGACTACCAATTTCGGCGTATCAGCGCCAAGCTCACCCGCCTCTTAGACGCTGTCAAACGCGGCAAAGAAATCTCTGATCTTAGCTATCTTGAATTACAGTTCTTTTCTTGTTCTTTACTATCGGCACGCTTTGGCTATAGAGACAATGCCTTAGAACTGTTAGACGTTTTTTATGCTTTGATCACTGATGCTAAAAATATAGCCTACTTATACCGCTTCTTGTTGTTAACCTCAGAAGGTGAATTGCCAGGTATTTTGCGCCATGAATCAGCCCTTAATGAAAGCCCTCGTATCAGTGTTATTGTGCCGCTCTCAGCCCTAGACAGCTATTTAGAAGACACCTTACTTTCAGTATTGGCGCAAACGGAAAAACGCTGGGAAATGGCGCTTATTCATGACGGTTGCTCAGAGCACACTTTACACACAGCGCAAGAACTTTTGGGCACATATAACGACCCACGCATACAACTTTTCATGACCGATAGCTGTGCGCCGTATCATGCCTATACTTTAGGCGCGCAAACAGGCACAGCACCCTTTATGTGCGTACTAGAGCCACAACATATGCTGGCGCCCACATATTTTGCTACGGCAATGAACATGCTAGAAGAACATCCTCACGCCGCATGGGTCTGCCCAAAAACCTTAGCCATAGGCGCCAAAAATGCGCTGTTATGGAAAGAGGGAGAAGCTCCTCCCAACTATCCCTGTCCTGCGTGGACTGTGCATCGTCGCAGTTTATGGGAAGCTTTAGGCGGCTATCTTTCCGACACGCAAGTCAGTCAATCATGGAGCATGACGGACAGAGATACTTTGTGGAATTTCTGGCTACGCGCCCAAGAACAAGGCTATACAGGACTCACAACGCCCTTGGTGGAAGCTGTGGCGCGTTGTTCCTTTCAGCGTGTAGAGTAGGGGAGTATCTTACTCAAGAAATTTTTCATGACTTAAAAAAATTTCTCGCTTTCCCCAAGTCTTTCCCCTATATTTGCCGCACATACCAACAATATTTTATGCGCGTATGCGTCATTTCCCTAGGAGGTCTTTATGAGCGTTGCTTTTACCATAAGCACCAAGGAAAAAAATGCTTTAGGCAGTATTGCCTGTCTTGCCATTTCACAAAAACTTGCTGGCGTAGAAGAAGGCATTCCGCTCATGAATAAAGGCGTGTTAGCAGAAGAATTGGGCTGTTTTGTGACTCTCACCAAAGGGGGGCAATTACGCGGATGTATCGGCTCTTTGGTGGGAAGAGAGCCGCTGTATATTAATGTAGCACGCATGGCTAAGGCGGCGGCTTTTGAAGACCATCGTTTTCCGCAAGTAACTCTTGAAGAGTGGATACGCAAAGACAATCCTATTCAAGTGGAAATTTCTGTTCTTGGGCCTATGCAGCCATGTCCCAATGTGGAAGATATTGAAATAGGACGCCACGGACTTCTGCTTGTCTTAGGGCAACGCAGCGGCGTTTTCCTTCCTAAAGTTCCCGTAGAGCAAGGTTGGGATCTTAACGCCTACCTAGAAAATCTTTGTCGTAAAGCGCAATTACCCGCTGGTTCTTGGAAGCATCCTGAAGCAACACTATATTGGTACGAGGCCTTGGTTTTTCCTGTAACACGCACTTAGCAGGCAGTTGAAAAAGACATTTTCAATAGGCTGTTAATTTTCAATTTTCGGCGCAAAAATTTTATCTGCATTGGTCAGATAACGCTCTAAGGTGGCATCACTTAAGCCGCCTTTTTGCTGTAAGCGTTGTAATTCTTGCACAGGGCAATATATGGGATAATCAGAACCAAAGACAATGCGTTCCTCATCGTGTTTTTGCAAAATAGCTTTGAGCAATGCGCTTTCCAAGTATGGCGTAGAGCTTGAGGTTTCGAGCCACACATCACGCCCCACCAATACATGACTAGCCTCTTGCCAATGCTTATACCCTCCCAAATGTGTGGCTATAAGCTGCATATGCGGGAATATATCTAAAAGTTTTGCCATTTTATGTGGGCATGAAGGGCTTTGCTCCGAGGGCATATCATCCCCAAGATGGATTTGAAAAATAAAATCCTGTTGTGCTTCTTCGATAATGGGCAAAAGGCGTGGGTCATCTAAACTAAAAGATTGAAAATCAGGATGCAATTTTAAGCCTTGAATGCCGTTTTTTTTAAGGCGTACCAATTCTTGTTGCCAATTTTCATAGGCGGGATGAATGGTGCCAAAAGCCAGCACCGCCGCATGTTCTTTCTGTAATTGTATGGCGTAATTATTGGCAGGGATGACCTGTGCAGGCGCCGTTGCCGCACAAAGCACCACAAAGCGCTCTATGCCAGCCACGTCTTCTTGTATATGTAAATCGTCCACCGTGCCAAGGCAGGCGCATTGAATATCATAATGTTCATTCAAATGCGCCACAGCCTTAGAGGCAATTTTAGGATGAAAAGCGTGGGTGTGAATATCAGTACGCATATGTTATACTCTAAAAATCCTATACTTACACAAATAAATGTTTATTCACAACATGTTGCATCTGCCCTTGTTGCCATGCTTGCAAATTTTCCGCCGTAAGACGTAAAATATTGGCGCGAGCCTTACGCGTAGCCCAGGCAATATGCGGCGTAATAAGGCAACGTGGCGCAGAAAGTAGGGGATTTTCCAATGCAGGCGGCTCTGTAGCCAGAACGTCTGTACCAAAACCGCCTAAATGCCCACTGTGTAAAGCTGCCGCCACAGCAGATTCATCCACAAGAGCGCCGCGCGCTGTGTTGATAAGAAGAGCGCCAGATTTCATTTGCGTCAGACGCTCAACATTGATCATCTGACGTGTCTCTTCTGTAAAAGGACAATGCAAAGAAATGACATCAGAAGTAGCAAAAAGTGTTTCCAAGGAAACAAAATCACAAGCATAATCGGGCTGTTCTTTGGGAGAGCGTACATAGGCTTGCACCTGCATACCCAAAGCGTGCGCCATGCGTCCCACTTCACGCCCAATATTTCCAAAACCCACAACGCCCATACGCATTTCACCAAAATCACGCAAAGGGGAGAGCCAATAGCACCAGTCATTGCGCCGCGTCCATTCACCATTGCGCACACTGTCACTGTGCAAAGAAATATTTCTGCTCAGCTCTAATATAAACGCCATAACATGCTGTGCCACTGTGCCCACACCATAAGCCACCACATTACACACAGGAATAGCGCGTGCGGCGGCGGCTTCAATATCAATGACATCATAGCCTGTAGCAACAACACCAATATATTGAAGATTAGGCAATGCCGCCAAGGTTTCAGCGCGTAAAGGGGTTTTATTGGTAATCAGCACCTGTGCATTTTGCGCGCGTGCTATAAGGTCTTCAGCACTGGTACGGTCATAGACAGTAAGCGTGCCGAGGTCTTCCAAAGGCTTCCAAGACATATCACCGGGGTTTAAAATTTCCCCATCTAAAACCACAATATTCATATTTCCCCCATAAAAAAAGGGAAAGCTTACGCTCTCCCTTAAAAAATACCGTGTAGCAAAAAATCCTAGTAGTTGATAACCTTGAAGTCATCGCGGCGGTTTTGTGCCCATGCGGCTTCACCGGAACCGGATACTAAGGGATTTTCTTTACCGAAGCTTAAAAGCTCCATTTGTGCTGGGTTTACACCAAGCATGACAAGATATTCAAAAGCAGCACGAGCGCGGCGCTCACCAAGAGCTAAGTTATACTCTTGTGTACCTCTTTCATCACAATTGCCTTCAATACGCACGCGGATACGTGGATTAGCTTTCATAAGCTCGGCTTTTTGTGCTAAAATTTGCTTTCCTTCGGCAGTGATCACATATTTGTTGAATTCAAAATGTACACGAGCGTCAGTAATTTGCTGAATAGCGGCTTGCTCTGCAGGAGTCCAATGACTTTCCACAGCGGGAGCTGCACCAGTAGTGGCAGTTTTAGATGAACAACCAAAACCAGCACCTAAAGCACACACGAGCACAACTAAAAGAGCTAAACGTTTCATTAAGAGTCCTCCTCAAAAATAAGTTCAAAAGGATTTTATGTTTTTTGCCATATTTTTATAAAAAACATAAAACTTCATTTCTTCAATGATTTCAATAACTGTCACCCCTTTATCATGTTTGCCCATAAAACACTAGCTTTTTTTCTCAGCTTTCCTCATCAGGAGGGAATATTCGTCTTTTATGGCTTTTCCTCGTATGCCATCCTTGTAAATATATATAATACTCTGTGTTCCTTATGAAAAGATATTTTACACACATTTACAAGTAAATATGTCCTAAACAGCACAAAATATTAAATTATTAAAAAACACCTTGACATAGTAAAAATAGTTGTTTACTCAACTATTCTTATGAACAAAACAGAATTAGAAAATTTTGCAGAAAATGCTCTCGGTCGCTTTGTAGGTATGAGTCACTTTTCTATGCAGCGCAATTTTGCACGCGAATTGAAAAGAAGAGGTATAGAGCTCACCATAGACCAATGTCGTGTTCTTTTCACGCTGTTTTTTCAAGACGGGCGCACACAACAAGAAATTTCACAACTTCTTTTACAGGAGAAATCAAGCACCAGTCGCTTTGTTGATTCCCTCGAACGTAAAGGCTATGTGAAAAGAGTGCAGGATATGCAAGATGAAAGACAAAAACGCGTTTTTCTCACAAAAGAAGGGCTTTCTTTACAGGAAACTTGCACTGAAGCCGCTGTATTAGTGCAAAATAGCTTGAAAGAACATTTTTCAAATGAAGAGTGGGAACAGCTTATTCATTTAGTGCGTAAACTGGCTCACGTATCACGAAATCTATAAAAACACCTCAATACAGCGTGTTACAAATTATTTTTTCAAACATAAACATTTTTATACATTTTCTAACAGGAGTTCCCCATGCTATCACGCAAAATACTGGCTTTGACCATGACATTATGCGCCACGCTTTTTATGGTTGGGTGCGAAGATAAAAAGCAAGCCCCAGCCGCCGGCCCTGGCACCATGCCTCCGCCGCTTGTTTCTGTCATGGAAATCACAGCCCAAGACTATCCCTATAATATGGATTTTCAAGCCGTCACTCAAGGTTCACGCGCCG
>CAYJFR010000135.1:0-6431 GCA_964369335.1 uncultured Desulfovibrionaceae bacterium
TAAAGCGATCCATCCAAAATAACGTGATTTTGTTCAGGATAACGCCTTTATAAGGCACAGGCTCGTTCATAATAACGTCAAAAGCAGACATACGGTCTGTGGTGACAATAAGTAAGGTTTCGCTATCAATTTCGTACATGTCACGCACTTTACCGCGTGCAATTAAAGGGAATGCATTTATGCTTGTTTGCATAACGACTTTCATATTTTTCTCCTCATAAAGAGTAAGTTTAAAAATCCAAAGTTTCTAGGGCGCAACGCGCAGGAAACTCTCCGGGTAAATCCAATGAAGGCAAAGTCAAACACTGTTTGGCAACTTTACGCATCACACTTTCATTCCACGGAATAATATCATATATTTCTCCAGCTCCGGCCACGTCAAGCGTGGTCACAACGCCAGCATCATCTAGATGAAAAAGAACCATACCACTGCCCTTAGCATGAGCTTCGCGGCGCGAAGAACCACCAAGAAGCCAGCCATCTTCTACACGCAAAGCACCGCGTAAGAAATGACTGTCGGTAACTTTCCACTGTTTTTTTAAATTCAAACCACCATGAGTCGTGGGGGCAAAACAGTAAAAATCACCAGTAGAAGAAGAGCAACAATAGATGAGCCCTTCATGCTCCACCATAGAGTGCGGACAATTTAACCCCGAAGCCACCACGCTGGTAAGAGTTTTACCTTTTTGACGGCGCATATAAAAAATAACCCCTAAGCCTTCTTCTTTCCACTTAGACCAATGTTTTTGTACTTTGCGAAAAGGTTGATGCGAAAAGGCCGAAAGCAAAAAACCCTCGCGCCAAGGCAAGAGGTCATTACAGTGAATGGCGTCGGGTGGCAACTCTTGATGCCACTCTTCTAGCCAAGACTCTAAAGGGGAAGAAGCCAACATAATATCGCTGTCCTTGCTGTGCAATAGGACACGAGAATTACCCGTGTCAACGATGGCCAACATGGTCTCTCCAAGAGCCTTGATACTATGTGCCAAATTTTCATGTGGCCCAGGTAAAAGCTTTGTGCGCACATCTGTTCCGTCAAGGTTGGTTAGGGTACTATCCGAAGCTATCCAAAGAGAATTTTCATCGGTATAAATACCACACACGCGCAACACATCACCAGGGCAATACCAAAAAGGCGCCCTTTGTTCCGTATCGTATCCCACCAAGGATACCGCGCTATTGACACAACCTAATAAAACTTTCATAGCTTAGTTTGCACTCTTCTTTATGCGACATTCCATAGAACGCGCATGGGCTTCAAGCCCTTCTAAACGGGCCAAACGGGCAATGGATGCGGCATTTTTTTGCACAAAGCCAGCAGATGCCGCCACCACAGAAGAGCGTTTACAAAAAGTTTGCACCGAAAGCGCTGAAGAAAATCGTGCTGTTCCCATAGTGGGAAGAACATGGTTAGGGCCTGCAAAATAATCTCCCACAGCTTCGGGAGAGTGCGAACCCATAAAAATGGCTCCAGCATGTTTAATGGCGGGTAGTACAGCCCAAGGGTCTTTAACGCAAAGTTCTAGATGCTCTGGCGCCACACGATTAGATAAAGCAATGCCCACGCGCATATTAGGAACAACCACAATGGCGCTCCAGTCTTTTAAAGCCTTAGCAGCAAGCTCGGCACGCGGAAGCGCCGCGCATTGGCTTTGTAATTCGCGCTTCACAGCTTCAGCCATAAAGGGCGTATCTGTGATACACACAGCCGAAGCTAAAGCGTCGTGCTCCGCTTGTGAAAGCATATCTGCCGCCACCCAAGCAGGATTGGCAGAGCTGTCAGCAATGATCAGCACTTCGCTAGGACCGGCAATCATGTCTATACCCACACGTCCTTGCACCATACGCTTAGCTGTGGTGACATAAATATTTCCTGGCCCCACAATAACGTCTACGGGAGCTATGCTTTGTGTACCAAAGGCTAAAGCCCCAATGGCCCAAGCGCTACCCATGCGGTACACTTCATCAATGTCCAATAGATGCGCCACCGCTAAAATATGTGGATTAATGCTACCGTCAGCGCGAGGCGGCGTCACAACGGCAAGCCTTTTTACTCCTGCCACTTGTGCAGGTATGGCATTCATAAGAAGGCTTGAAAGAAGGGGAGTATCGCCGCCTTTGCCTCCTGGGACATACAAACCAGCGCTGTCCACAGGAATCACTTGTTGCCCTAAAATAGTGCCATCATCGCGGGTTAAAAACCACGATTTTTCCACCTGTGCTTCATGAAACGTTCTAATATTAGTAGCAGCTTCGGCAATGATAGCTAAATCTTCACCAGAAACTTGCGCAGCACCCTTGGCAATTTCTGCGGCGTCAAGACGTAAGGGGATGTCACCTTCAATTTGTGGGCAATCAAAACGTTTGGTGTACTCTTGCAATGCCGCATCGCCGCGGCTTTGTATCTCATGCAAAATATCTTGCACAATGCCGTCAACGGTTTCACCGGTATCTTCGCGCCCTTTGATAATATTTTCTAGAACCGGCCACTCTTTTTCGGTGGCACATTGTATAATACGACAAGACATGACTTCTCCTTTTAGGGCTTGCCACGCGAGGCAAATCTCCCATATAGCCCACGCATCTTACAAGAACTGTAGGGAAAAGTCGAGCTTTTGTCAGACCAAGAATGTATAAAATGCAAGTGTTACTTTTATGTCGTCTTATGATCATTTTTATGGTGCATAATGACGTATATGAATAAAAAAATACCTTAAAATAAAAGTACTATTTTATATGCTTAACCTAAAAATTTTCTAGTGGGGGCTTGACAGTATGCCAAGGCTTGCTTACAAATATAGGCTACGAAGGAGTCTTTTATGTCATCCCAAAAAAACAAAAAACCATATGAGACGTATAAAAATGCTCAAGATGAGCAATTAGACCAAGCGCTTTTTGAACCACAGGAAGAGGAATTTATCATTCCACATGTGCCTGAAAATCTTAACGAATTGTGTTTAGAGCATATCTGCCCTACATGCAGCGTGAAAGACGAAGCTGACCAAACGCGTTTACGTGCCTTGGCAGAAATGGAAAATTACAAAAAACGCCTTGCGCGTGAGCATGAAGAACAGCTTACCTACGCTGCGGAAAAAGTACTTTCCAGCCTCTTGCCAAGCTTAGATAATTTAGACCTTGCCTTACAATACGGCGGGAAAAATGAAGCGTGCAAAGATATGCTTATGGGCATTGAAATGACACGTAAGCTTCTTTTAGAAGCGGTGAAAAATCACGGATTAGAGCCTGTAGGTGAAGTGGGTGAAGCTTTTACACCTGAATTGCACGAAGGGCTTATTTTTGAGAGCCGCGACGATATGGAAGAAAATCATGTAAGCAATGTTATGCAGCGTGGTTATAAGCTTAAAGGACGACTTATTCGTCCTGCTAAGGTTGCCATCAGCAAAAAAGGCTAGCAAACTCTTAAAAAAGTGCACATGCGTCATGAGGCGCGAAATTTTTTGCTTTTGTATTTTTCACATCCAAGGTATTCTCCGTATCTTGGATGTTTTTTTACAAATTATTGGCATATATTCTTATCATATAAGGAAAAACTATGTCTCAAAAATATATTCTTGCTCTCGACCAAGGAACCACCTCTTCACGAGCCATTCTTTTTGACCACAATGCACAAATTATTCAAGTGGCACAAAAGGAGTTTGCACAATATTATCCGCAGTCTGGTTGGGTGGAGCACAGCCCCAACGAAATTTTTGAAACACAGCTCAAAGTGGCGCAAGACTGTTTACGCCGTGCCCAAGTGGAAGGCGGCGATGTGCTTGCCATTGGCATAAGCAATCAGCGCGAGACAACTCTTGTATGGGACGCTGAAACGGGCGCACCCGTGTATAATGCCATTGTGTGGCAGGACAGACGCACCGCCGCTTTTTGTGATACTTTACGCCGTGAAGGAAAGAGTGAGCTTATACGGCAAAAAACAGGGCTTGTTTTAGACGCCTATTTTTCTGCCACCAAGATTCGTTGGATATTGGACAACGTGCCCCACGCTCGAAAAAAAGCCGAAGAAGGAAAATTGCGCTTTGGCACGGTGGATTCATGGCTTGTGTGGAATTTGAGCAAACACAAAGCCCACGTCACCGACCCTTCCAACGCCAGCCGCACCTTGTTGTATAATATCCATACAGGCAACTGGGATGAAGAACTTTTACACATAATGAACGTGCCCCGTTCTCTTTTGCCCCAAGTGGTACCTTCTTCTTCCCTTATGGCGCACACCCACGCTTCTTTTTTTGGCAGTGCTTTGCCCATAGCGGGGCTTGCAGGAGACCAACAAGCCGCCACCTATGGCAATGGTTGCTTACAAGGTGGTATGGGAAAAAACACCTATGGCTCAGGTTGCTTTTTACTTATGAATACAGGTGACTCCCCTTGTGTAAGTGAAAATAATCTGCTGACTACAGTGGCATGGCAAAAGGACACTCCCGCAAAAAATTCAAGCATAAGCTCCACATCTGAGCCTCTGCAATACGCCTTAGAAGGCAGTGTTTTTGTGGGCGGCGCTGTGGTGCAATGGCTACGAGACGGTTTACAAATCATTGAAGATGCTTCAGACATGGAAAGCCTCGCTTTGAGCGTTCCTGACAATGGCGGCTTACTCTTTGTACCCGCTTTTGTGGGACTAGGAGCGCCCTACTGGGACCAGTACGCACGCGGTACTTTGCTTGGTATTACGCGCGGCACACAACGCGGACATATGGCGCGCGCCAGTTTGGAAAGCATTGCCTTGCAAACGGCTGATGTTATCGACGCCATGCAAAAAGACGCTGGCATCCCTATGACTACATTACGCGTAGACGGCGGCGCCAGTGGCAATTCCTTACTTATGCAATACCAATCCGACATAACAGGGCTTGTGGTGGAACGCCCCATGATTACCGAAACCACGGCGCTGGGTGTGGCGGCATTGGCAGGGCTTGCGGTGGGATTTTGGGACAGCGAGGAAGAACTTGCCTCCAAATGGCAACTAGAACGCCGCTTTGAACCGCAAATTTCTCAAGACCAACGCGAAGCTTTACTTTATCAATGGCATAGAGCTGTATCAAGGGCGCGCGCTTGGATAGAAGAAGAGTAAAGCGTTAAAAAATTTATGTTACATGGGAAGCTTGTGAACAGCAGGCTTTCTTGTTTTTGCATAGGGCTTGTGTTAGCTTAGTTAAGCAGATTTATATGCATTTTATGCATATAAGTTATATAAATAACATCTATACTTGTTTTTACGTGCAAAAGGGGTTTGCCATGCTTGAAATGCCACAGGATTTACCGCATCCATCCATCAGCAGCAATACAGAAATTGTTTTGAAAAAACGCTACTACAAAAAAAATGCCGCTTCAGACACCATTGAAGATGCGCGTTCTCTTTTTTGGCGTGTGGCAAGCAGTATGGCACAAGAAGAAAAAAAATACGAACAATCCCCGTATACGTGTGAAAATCTTGCGCGTGAATTTTACAGCATCATGACGCAATGGAAGTTTTTGCCCAACTCTCCTACACTTATGAATGCAGGAACCAATTTAGGGCAGCTTTCAGCTTGCTTTGTATTACCTGTGGGCGACTCCATCGAAGAAATTTTTGACGCCATAAAACATGCTGCCATGATTCATAAATCCGGCGGAGGCACAGGCTTTTCTTTTTCGCGCTTACGTCCTGCACAAAGTAGTGTAGGCTCTACTGGGGGCGTCGCTTCTGGCCCTGTGTCTTTCTTACGCATTTTTAACACAGCCACCGAACAAATTAAGCAAGGCGGCACACGCCGCGGGGCGAATATGGGCATTTTGCGCATTGATCACCCCGACATTCTTTCTTTCATCTGCGCCAAGGAAGCCGAAGGAGAATTTAACAATTTTAATCTCTCCGTAGGGCTCACTGAAGACTTTATGCACGCTGTAGAGCAAGATAAAGAATACGCCCTTGTGGCTCCGCACGACGGTTCTATACATAAACATATGCAAGCGCGCGAAGTTTTTGACCTACTAGTGAGAAAAGCGTGGGAATCTGGCGACCCTGGCATTGTCTTTTTAGACCGCATCAACCGCGATAATCCCACCCCTGACCAAGGGCTCATTGAGTCCACTAATCCTTGTGGAGAGCAACCCTTACTCCCCTATGAAGCTTGTAATCTTGGTTCTATCAACTTAGCGCAATTTGTGACGGCGTCCAGCTTAGACGGTAATCCAGAAAATCATATTGATTGGCAAGAGCTGGCTCGCGTGGCTCATCTTTCGGTACGCTTTTTGGACAATGTCATTGACGCTTCTCGCTTTCCTTTGGAGCGCATCACAGAAAAAGTACAGCTCAACCGTAAAATAGGTCTTGGCGTCATGGGTTTTGCCGACATGCTTTTTCAGTTGGGCGTTGCCTACGACTCTGCACAAGGCTTAGCCCTAGGTGAGCGGGTTATGGCTTTTATTGAAAC